>NZ_JBHMIN010000005.1:0-179508 GCF_048060215.1 Micromonospora sp. LOL_021
AACCACAGTCTGGCCCGCGCCATCTCGGACGCGGCCTGGCGGCAGTTCCGCACCATGCTGGGGTACAAGGCGCGCTGGTACGGCCGCGACCTGGTGGTCGTGGACCGCTGGTTCCCGTCGACCCGACGGTGCTCCGCGTGTGGCGAACTGGCTGAACACCTGCCGTTGACGGTCCGGTCGTGGACCTGCCGGTGCGGGCAGGCCCATGACCGGGACGTGAACGCGGTCCGCAACCTTCTCGCGGAGGGGCTCTCCGTGACTGCCTGTGGAGGCGGTGTAAGACCTCACCGGGAGTCCTCCTCTCGGACGGGGCGGTCGTCGGCGAAGCAGGAACCCCCTGGGGCGACCCAGGGAATCCCCGTTCCTTCAGGGCGGGGAGGAAATCAAGCCGCCGACTCCATCGACTCCGGCGCCACCGGGTCCTGCTCCTGGCCCAGCTCGGCGAGGACCGCAGAATTGTGCCGGTAGGCCACCGCCACCTCGCCGACCAGAGCCGCCTCGGCGGTGACGTCCAGCGGCAGGGCGTCCAGCCGGGCCCGGTACGCGTTCTTGTATCCGCGCGCATCGTCGATGCCGGCGAAGTGGTAGAACGCCACGCCGCCCTTTCCAGTCAGTTCGTACGTCTGCGCCACCTGACGGCCGATGAACAACCCGCCGGACAGGTCACCGAGGTACCGGGTGTAGTGGTGGGCGATGAACGCCGGCGCGAAGGTGAAGCAGACCTCCTGCATCCGGGCGACGTAGCGGCGGGTCGCCAGGTTCGGGGCGATCCGGCCGGCCCAGTCCGGGCCGAGCAGGTACGCCAGGTCGGCCTCCAACGCCGGCAACCGGGTCAACCGGTCGTCGACGAAGCCGCCGGCCAGCGCATCGTCGCGCATCGCGTCGGCCGCCTCCTCCAGCACCTGGTAGATGAAATAGTGCTGGGCGACCAGGTCGGCGTACCGCCGCCGGGGCAGCTCCCCGGCGACCAGCGCGGAGACGTACCGCTGGGACTCGGCCGCCTGGTGGTCCTGCCAGCTTGCCGCCCGGAGCCGGGCGGAGAAGGTGTCACTCATGTCGGGGGTTCCTTTCTTGCCGGGTCGGGTGCTGCCGTCGCGGAACGACCAGCGGAAGTCCGGTCTCGGGGTGCGGCAACACCTCGATGTCGTGCCGGTACACCTCGCTGAGCAGCGCACCGGTGAGAACCTGGTCGGGTGGTCCGACGGCCCGCAGCCGGCCGGCCGACAGCAACGCGATCCGGTCCGCGTACGCGCCGGCCAGGCCGAGGTCGTGCAGCACCACCACGACGGCGTCACCGGCGGCGGCCCGCTGCCGGGCGAGCCGCAGCACCAGCTCCTGGTGGTGCAGGTCGAGCGCGGCGGTCGGCTCGTCGAGTAGCAGCGCGGCGGCCCGCTGGGCGAGCACCCGGGCCAGCGCGGCGCGGGCCTGCTCGCCGCCGGACAGCGAGGTGAAGGTACGGTCCGCGAACTGCGCCATGTCGGTGGCGGCCAGACACTCCTCGACGATCGGGTCGTCGGACTCCTCGGCGGGCAGCCCGGCCCACGGTGCCCGGCCCATCCGGACCACCTCGGCGACGGTGAACGGGAAGGACAGCACACTGCGCTGGGTCAGCACCGCCCGGCGTAGCGCCAGCTCGGTCGAGGTCCAGGCGGACTGCGGCGCGCCGTCGATCCGGATCACGCCGGCGGCCGCCGCGACGTCACCGCCGATGGCGGCGAGCAGCGTCGACTTGCCGGCACCGTTGGGACCGACCAGGGCGACCACCTCGCCAGTGTGAACCACCAGGTCGACCTGGTCGAGCACCGCCCGCCCGCCGAGTTCGACCCGCAGCCGGTTGATCTCGATCAGCGCGGTGCCGGCCGGCCGGGCGGCCGGCACCCGGCCGGGCGTGCGCCGGCCGAGCAGCCGCCCCGTGCGCCGGCCGAGCAGCCGCCCCGGTGCCGGGGTCATCCCCAACCTCCGGCCCGGCGCCGGGTACGGCGCAGCAGCCAGAAGAAGGCCGGTCCGCCGACCACTGCGGTGAGCACCCCGAGCGGCAGTTCCTGGTACTCGACCAGGGTCCGGGCGGCCAGGTCGGCGGCGATCACCACCACCGCCCCGCCGAGCGCGCTGGCCGGCAGCAGCACCCGATGCCCGGGTCCGGCGACCATCCGGACCAGGTGCGGCACCACCAGACCGATGAAGCTGATCACGCCGGTGAAGGCCACCGCGGCGGCACCGAGCAGCGCGGTGACGACGATCATGCGTACCCGCAGCCGTTCCACGTCCACCCCGAGGTGACGTGCGGAGCGTTCGCCGAGGGCGAGCAGGTCCAGCTTGCCGGCCGAGGCGAGCGCGGCGGCCAACCCGACGACCAGGCAGGGTAGGGAGACAGCCACCGCGTTCCAGTTGGCCTGGGCCAGGCTGCCGAGGTTCCAGAAGGCGATCGCCTGCACCCCGGCCGCGTCGGTGACGAACATCAGCAGCCCGATCGCGGCGCCGGCGACGGCGTTGACCGCGATGCCGGTGAGCACCAGGGTGACCACCTCGGTCCGTCCGTCGGCGCGGGACAACGCGTACACCAGGTAGGTGGTGGCCAGTCCGCCGGCGAACGCGGCGGCGGCCAGCGTCCAGCCGCCGAGCGCGGAGATCCCGGTGACGATGGCCAGGGCGGCGCCGACCGCCGCGCCGGAGGAGACCCCGATGACCCCGGGTTCGGCCAGCGGGTTGCCGAAGATGCCCTGCATGACGGCACCGGCGCAGCCGAGCGACGCGCCGACGATCGCGGCCAGGACGACCCGGGGGAACCGGACGATCCACAGCGCGTTCTCGCCGTGCGGGGCGGTCGGCAGCGCGCCGATCTCCAGGCCGAGCCGGTGCAGCACCGAGGCGACCACCTCGGCCGGGGCGATCTGCACCTGGCCGGAGCCGGCGGCGACCACACCGACGACGAGCAACGTGCCGGCGAGGCCGGTGAGTAGCAGCGGCCGGCGGGCGGCGAGCACCGGGGCGGTCACGCCGTCACCGGCATTCGTGGACGGCGCGGGCGAGAGCCTGGATCGCCTTGCCGGTACGGGTGCCGAAGTTGAGCAGCACGGTGTCGTCCATGTCGATGATCCGCCGCTGCTGGCCGGCCGGGGTCTGGGCGACGCCGGGCATGGCGACCAGCCCGTCCACCCCGCCGACCGATTCGAGCCCCTTGGTCATCACCAGGATGACGTCCGGCGCGGCGTTGATCAGACCTTCGCTGGTCAGCGGCCGGAACCGGGCCAGGCCGATGGCGGTACCGGCGTCCTCGCCGCCGGCCGCAGCGATCATCGCGTCTGAGCCGGCGCCTTCGCCGCCCATCAGGTACACGCCGGCGGTGCCGCGCAGGTAGAGGAAGGCGACCCGGGGCCGCTCGGCGTCGTCCGGGACGCCGTCGCGGGCGGCGGCGATCTCGCCGTCGACCCGGGCGACGAGTGCCTCGCCGGCGTCGGCGACGCCGAGTGCGGCGGCCACCTCACGGATGTGCACCGGTACGGCGGCCAGGCTCTGCTCGTCGCCGATCCGTACCACCGGGATACCGGCGGCGCGGAGCTGGTCGAGCACCTCGGGTGGGCCGATGCTGTCGTCGAGCAGCACCACGCTGGGGTCCAGTGCCATGACCGCCTCGGTGGACAGGTCGTGCCCGCCGGGGGTGACCAGCGGCAGGTCGGCGGCGGCCGGGAAGTCGGTGGAGGTGTCCCGCCCGACGACCCGGTCACCGAGGCCGAGGCTGAAGACGATCTCGGCGATGGAGCCGTACAGGTTGACCGCGAGGATGCGGTCGGCGTCGGTCACCGTGACCCGGTCGCCGGCGGCGTCGGTGACGGTGACCGGCAACGCCGGCTGCGGCGCCGGGTCGAGCGGGGTCACCGCGTCGTCGCCGACGACGGCGGTGACCGGCCCGCAGGTCGCCGGTTCCGGGGCCGCGTCGGGGTTGCCGGCGCTGTCCGCGCAGGCAGCCACCGGGCCGGCGAGCAGCACGGCGACGAGCAGCCCGACCAGCGTCGGGCGGTTCACGACCAGTTTCGGGCGGTTCACGACCGGCTCCGGCGGTGCCGGCGGCGGACAGCGGACAGCCCGGCCAGCGCCAGTACGCCGAGCGCCAGCAGGATCAGCGTGCTGCTCCACCACCGACCGGCCGGGCCGACGGTGCTGACCCGGGTGACCGCCAACCCGGTCGGGTCGGTGCCGGCGACGGCGGTCGGGCCGGCGGTGCCGTCGGTCGGTTGGCCGGTGGCGTCACCGGCAGCTGGTGCGGAGCCGCTGAGCTGGCCAGGTTCGCCCGCCTCGCCGGATGAGCCCGGGGAGTCGCCGTCGGTGTCGGACGGGTTCGTGGTGTCACCGGTTGCCGGGGCCGGTGGCGCGGTGGTCCGGTCCGGGTTGCCGGCCGCCGGGGCGGCGCTGGTGCGGGCGGGCGCGGCGGCGGCCGCGAAGCTGATTGGCACGCGTACGTCCTGACTGCGGTCGCTGGTCCGGGTGTGGTCGGCGCGGGTGACCACCGAGCAGGTGCGCACGGTGCAGTCGACGTCGCCGATTCTCGTGGTCAGCGGGATTCGGACCTGGAACGAGCCGCCTTCGCCGTACGGCACGGCGAGTCCTTCGCCGTACGACGGGGGGTTGCTGGAGATCCAGTGCGAGCTGCCGCTGCCGCCGGAGGTGTCCACCCCGCCGCCGCACGGTGTCGGCAGCGCCCCGTCGCCGTTGTCCACACAGAACCCGACGTAGATGCCCTTGTTGGTGTCGTACCCGGTGCCGGTCACCGTGACGGTCGCGCCGGAGCGGCTGATGCCGGTGGAGTCGGAGACGGTGAGTCGCTGGCCGCCGGATCCGGTGGCGGAGGTGTCCGCGTGGGCCGGCGACGCCAACGGCGGTGCGGCGAGTACGGCGGCGGTCGCGGCGGTGGCGGTGACGACCGCCAAGGTCGCGGTGACCCGGCCGCTGAGCAGCGGCGTTGGCATGGGTGATCCCTCCGACGATCGTCGGTTGAGTTTTGAATGAAGGTTTGCCTAACCTAAGTCATCGCCGCAGATCGGGACAAGGGTCCGACCGGTTCGAAGATCAGGTACCCCTGCTGGAGCCATATCTTGTTAGGTATGGCTAACCTAATCTCGATCACATGCCGTGTCCACGGCAGAAGTGGAACACGGTGAGTAACTATCCGGAAAGGACCAGTCGATGATCACATCCAGAGCTGGTGCTCTGGGGCGACGGTCGGTGACCTGGGCGGCTGCGGCCGTACTCGGTGCCGCGGCCGCACTCGTCGGCGCCGCGCCCGCAGTGGCTGCCCCTGCCGACATCACCGAGGGAAGCCTGAACTGGGGCTTCAAGGAGTCGTTCCGCAACTACGTGTCGTCCGGCGACGGCAATCCGCCAATCGCGGCGAGTGACGGTGCGTCGATCAACGCCGATGGAACGTTCGCCTTCCCGTCCACCGGCGGCAGCTACGACGCCGAGACCGGTGAGACGAACGCCACGTACGGCGGCACGGTCGTCTTCTCATTCCCGGCGCACACGTTCACCATCACCCTCGCCAACCCGACGGTGGCCGTCTCCGGCGGCACCGCCGTCCTCAAGGCCGACGTCGAGCTGGTGAGCACCGCGTTCCCGTCGGTCGACGTCACCCAGGCGGTCATCGCCGAGCTCACCACCACCGACGCCAACCTGGTGGCCGATGCGGACGGCATCACCGGCACCGACCTGGCCGCCACCCTGACCGCTGAGGGCGCCACCGCCTTCGCCGGCTTCTACCCGGCCGGCCAGGTCCTCGACCCGCTGTCGTTCGAGGCGGTCACCTCCGGCGGCGGTGGACCGGCCGCTCCGTCCGTCGACGTCACCCCGGATACCGGCGTCGACCCGGCCGGCGCCACCATCACCGTCGCCGGCAGTGGCTTCGACCCGCAGGCCAACGACGCCGCCGGGATCTACGTGTCGTTTGGCCCGAAGGTCGACGAACACTGGACCAACGCCAGCGTCCTGCAGGTCACCAAGTGGGTGAGCAGCACCAACGAGCCGACCGACGCCCGGGACACGATGAACCCGGACGGCTCGTTCAGCACCGCGCTGCCGATCAGTGCCCAGTACACCGACCGCAACGGCAACGCGGTCGACTGCACCGTCACCCAGTGCTATGTGATCACCTTCGCGGCACGCGGATCCGCCGACCGCAGCCAGGACACCTTCACCCCGATCAGCTTCGCGGCCCCGGCCGGCGGCGGCGACGCCAGCCAGCAGATCGCCGCGACCGTGCTGGGCGGCGGCCCGCTCACGCTCAGCGTGGCCGGTTCGTCGGTCACCCTGCCGGCGACCGGCAACGGCGCCGTCACCAGCGGTGAGCTGAACGCCGCCAGCGTGTCCGACCTGCGCGGCACCAACGCCGGCTGGAGTCTGGTCGGCCAGGTGGGTGACTTCGTCGCCGCCGGCGGCGCGGTCATCGCGGCGGACAACCTCGGCTGGGCGCCCACCGCATCCGTGGTGGACGACCCGCTGGTCGGGCAGAGCGGCACGGTCACCCCAGGCGCGGTGGCCGACCCGGGCGCCGGACTCGGCACCGCCCGGGCGTTGTGCACCTCGGCGGCCGGCGCCAGCGCCGGCAGCTTCACCTGCGGCGCGCAGCTCAACCTCGGCGTACCCGCCGCGGCGGCGCCGGGCGACTACACCGCGACCCTGACGCTGACCCTGTCCTGAGGATCAGCCCGACCGGCCGGTGCGGGGCCGCGACGGTCCCGCACCGGCCACCGGCCCGACTGGAGCGCCCGATGTCCGCCCCGCCCACCCGTCGCCCGCACCGCCGCCGCGCCGCCATCGGCCTGCTGGCGACCGGCCTGCTCGTGACCGGCCTGCTCGCGTTGCCCGGCGCCACCCCGGCCGCCGCTCAGTCGGCCGGTCCGGCCCCGGCCGACGCGGTCACCTGGGCGGTGCAGCCGTCCAGCGCGGACGGGCCGACCGGACGCAACTACTTCGTCTACGACCTCGCCCCGGGCGCGGAGATCACCGACCACGTCGCGGTGCGCAACCTCGGCGACCAGGACCGGACGTTCACCGTGTACGGCACCGACGGGTTCCTCACCGACGACGGCGCGTTCGCCCTGCTCCCGGCCGACGAACCGGCCACCGACGTCGGCACCTGGATCCACTTCGACCAGCGGGAGTACGCAGTGCCGGCCGGGGAACGGCTGGACATCCCGTTCCGCCTGACGGTGCCGGCCAACGCGACACCCGGCGACCACGCCGGCGGGGTGATCGGCTCCATCGCCCAGCTCCGTACCGACGCCAGCGGCCAGCAGGTCAACGTCGACCAGCGGGTCGCCGCCCGGGTCTACCTGCGAGTCGACGGCCCGGTCCGGCCGGCGGTCGACGTCGAATCGATGAGCATCAGCTACGACGACCCGGTCAACCCGCTGGGCGACGGTGACGTGGAGGTCACCTACCAGGTGCGCAACACCGGGAACATCCGTGTCGGTGGTACGGGCGCCGTGCTGCTGGACGGCCCGCTGGGCTGGGAGCTGGCCCGCACCGATCCGGTCGACCTGCCCGAACTGCTGCCCGGCAGCACCTTCACGGTGACCGAGCGGATCACCGGCGTACCGCCGGCGCTGCGGCTGACCGCCACCGTCGACCTGGCCCCGACCACGGTGGACGAGGCGTTGCCACCGGTCACCCGTACCGCCGGTGTCTGGGCGCCGCCGTGGTTGCTGCTCGCCGCGATCGTCGCCCTCGCCGGGTGGTTCGGGGTACGCCGCTGGCGTACCCGCCGCACGGTCTCCGGCACCGCCCCGACCAGCACCGCGCCGTGACCGGCCGGCGAACCTCGGCGTGCGCCCTGGCCCTGATCCTGGCCGCCGGCGCCGGCGGCCTGCCGTCGACACCCGCGACCGCCACCGCGCCCCAGGTCGCCGTCGCACCGGCCGCCGCCCTCGTCGGTGCGACGGTGACCGTCACCCTGGCCGGCTGGCCGACCGGCACCGTGCAGCTGGAGATCTGCGGTAACCAGGCCCGCCGGGGCGCGCTCGACTGCGCCACCGGCTCGGCCCGGCAGCTGTACGTCGCCGACCGGCAGCCGGTCTCCGCCCGGCTCACCGTCGCCGCGCCGCCGGTGGCCTGCCCCTGCGTGGTCCGGGCCCGGGCCCTCGCCCCTCCGGCGACCGACGAGGTGGCCACGGTCACGGTGACCGGCACGGCCGCGATCGACGTCACCGACCTGGCCGCGCCGGTCGCCCCAGCCGGGCCCGACCGGACGGGGCTGCGACTGGCCGGGGTGAGCGTGGCGCCGGCCGAGCGGAACTGGCCGGCCCTGTTCGCGCTGCGTGGCGAGATCCGCATCGACGTCGACCTGCGCAACGACGGCACCGCCGAGGTCGGTGCGGCGCAGCTGTTCCTGCTGACCGGCCGGCCCGGCCGTGCGACATCGGTGGTCGAGGGAACCGACATCGCGTCGCTGCCGGCGGGGCATGCCACCACCGTCCGGATCGTGGTGCCGATCGACGGCCCGCTGTACGGCCGGTACGCCGTACTGGGGCGGTTGACCCCGGCGGAGATGGTTGGCGGCTCCGACGCGGTGGAGTTCGAGGTGCGGACCGAGCGGTACCCGTGGGGCTGGGCCGCCCTGGCCGGCCTGCTGATCCTGGTGCTGCTGGTACGGCAGTTCGTCGGGTGGCGGCGCGACGGTCAGCCGGGCGACTGAGCTGGCCGGCGTCTACCGTGGACCGGCGGCCACCCACCGTCGTCGTGGCGGGTGGCCGCCGGCAGCCGATGTCGTACGGCGTGCGGACCGGTCAGCAGCGGTTGATGGTCGAGTTGTTCAGCGCGATGTTGCGGATCACGATGTTCTGCCCGCACGGGTTCTCGTTGATCTGCGAATTGGTCAGCGTCAGGTTCTGCAGGGTGATGTCGCGCGACACCGGGAACTCGGTGCGCGAGGCGATCCGCACGTCCGAGCCGTTGACCGAACCGGAGACCGCCGCGATGTTCACGTTGTAGCAGTTCTCCAGCAGGATCGAGTTGCTGCCGGTGCCGGAGATGTCGATCCGGTCGATGACCGCGCCGCCGGATTCCGAGACGCAGAAGATGCCCCGGCCGCCACCCCGGGCGATCACCGTGCCGACCCGGATGTTCGTCGGATAGCTGTTGCCGACCCGGCCGTTGCGGTTGGCCATCCGGAACCCGGCGTACCCGGTGCCGGTGCCGGCGCCCTGCGCGTCGACGGTGCCGACGGTCGCGTTGATGGTGTCGTTGAGGATCAGGCCGGAGTAGCCGGTGTTGCGGGCGGTGACGGTGCCGACCGTCAGCCCGTCGACCCCGTACGTCTCGACGCCGTGCGCGCTGGTGCCCTGCACGTACACGTTGTCGATTCGCACGTTGCGGGACCGCTGGCTGCGGTCGCCGTGGTTGTCGATCCGGATGCCCAGGCCGGCGGTGACCCGGATGTCGATCTGGCCGAGGGTGATGTTGTTGCCGTTGCGGATGAAGATCCCGTACAGCGGGTTGCCGGTGATGTTGAGCCGGGTCACCTCGACGTCGGTGACGCCGCGGGCGTACACCACCGCCTGGTCACCGGAGCCGGAACCGGTCACGTTGACCGTGCCACAGACCTCCAGGACCGTGTACGACGGCAGCGACAGCCGGGAGCCGGCGCTGATCGACCCGGAGCCGCGGACGATCACCTTCTGCTTGCTGCTGCGCCCAGCCGACAGGCTGTTCACCGCCGCCTGCATCGCCGACAGCATGCTGGAGCCGGTGTAGACGGTGCTGCCGCCGTTGCGCGCCGTCCAGGTCGACCCGTTCTGTACGGCTTCGGCGTTGAACGAGCCGGACCCGCAGCCGCCGGACGGCGGCGGGGTGGTCGGCGGCGGGCCACCGCTGTCGACCCGGACCATCTGCCACTGCTGGTTCCAGCCGTTGAGGTCCTGGTACTGGGAGATGATCCCGCCGTCGTCGGTGGACCACTCCCACACGTCCAGCACCTTGCTGGTGTGCCGGTTGACGAACCGGACGTAGCCGCTGTCCGAGTCCAGCACCCCGAAGTGCTGACGGGTGGTGCCGTTGTCGGCGTTCTGGACGAGCTGGGTGCCGTCGCTGGCGTTGGGCAGCTCCAGATACTTGCCGCTGTGCCGGGACCGGATCTTGTAGTAGCCGTTGCCCGCGTCGACGAACTGCCACTGCTGTACGGCCTGGTCGTTGCGCGCCCACTGGACGATCGGTGCGCCGTCGTTGGTTGCCCAGTTGTACAGGTCGATCGCCTTGCCGCTGTGCCGGTTGACCAGCACGTACCAGGCGTTGGTGTCGACGGTGGCAGCTGCCGCGTGCTGGATGCCGACCGCCGCGCCGGTGGCGACCATGGCGGTCGTGGCGAGCGCCACGACGCCGGTACGCCAGCGCCGCCATCTGGTGGCTGTCATGGTACCTCCTGGTTGTCGGAGACTGCTTGTGCCTGGTCGCGCCCCCACGGCGACGCGGGGAAAGGGTTTTCCCAGTGTTACGGCAATGTATCGACCCTGTTCGATGGAGTCAACAAGTCTGCTGTTTGCTGGAAAAGCTGACGCCGGATGTCAGGTTTTGCTGGCACCGTCAACGGCATGACCACACCACTGAACGGCAGGACAGCACTGGTCGCCGGGGCGACCCGGGGCGCCGGCCGGCGGATCGCCATCGAACTCGGCGCCGCCGGTGCCACCGTCTACGTCACCGGCCGCAGCACCCGGCGGCAACGTTCCGAGATGGACCGCCCGGAAACGATCGAGGAGACCGCCGAACTGGTCGACGCCGCCGGCGGCACCGGCGTCGCGGTACCGACCGACCACCTGGAACCGGACCAGGTCCGCACCCTGGTGCAGCGGATCGACCGTGAACAGGGCCGGCTCGACGTGCTGGTCAACGACATCTGGGGGGCCGACCATCTGACCGACTTCGAGTCGCCGATCTGGGAGCAGCCGCTGGACCGCGGCCTACGGACGCTACGACTCGCCATCGACACCCACCTGATCACCAGCCACTACGCGCTGCCGCTGCTGATCCGCCAGCCGGGCGGGCTGGTGGTGGAGATGACCGACGGCACCGCCGACTACAACGGCACCCACTACCGCGAGTCGGTCTTCTACGACACGGCCAAGAACGCCGTCATCCGACTGGCCTTCGCCCAGGCCGAGGAACTGCGGCCGTACGGCGCGACAGCGGTGGCGCTCAGCCCGGGCTGGATCCGGTCCGAGGCCATGCTGGACCACTTCGGGGTGACCGAGGCGAACTGGCGCGACGGCACCGCCAAGGACCCGCACTTCGCCATCTCCGAGACACCGGCGCTGGTCGGTCGGGCAGTGGTCGCGCTCGCCGCCGATCCGCAGGTGTCCCGGTTCACCGGGCGGTCGCTGTCCAGTGGGCAGCTGGCCCGCGAGTACGGCTTCACCGACGTCGACGGCAGCAGCCCGGACGCGTTCCGCTACATCGTCGAGGTCGTCGAGACCGGCCGGCCGGCGGACACCACCGGTTACCGCTGACCATCGGCGTCGCACCGCTGACCGGCGGCGTCGTCGTACAGCGCGGCGAGCCGGCGGGCGGCGTCGCGCATCCGGTCCCGCAGCGCGGGCGGGGCGAGTACCTCCACCTCCGGACCGAGCGCATGCAGTTGGCTGTACGCCACGTGGGGCGACTCGACCGGCAGTCGGGTATGCACCCAGCCTTGCCCGTCGGGTGGCCCGGCCGCCTCGCGCGCCGCCTGGGCGGCCGGCGCCTCCACCGCCCAGCGCAGCGCCCGCAGCCCGGCCGGACTCAGCCGTACGGTGACCTCGTCGACCAGGACGCTGCGGACGAAGTCGGCGGTGCCGGCCGCCCACACGTCGGCCAGGTCGAAGCGGTGGTCGCGGTCGAAGACGTCGCCGGTCGGGTCGACTGCGGCGACCCGGTCCACCCGGTAGATCCGGTGTCCGTCGTCGACCCGGTCTACGTCGGGGACCCGGCCAACCAGGTACCAGGTGCCGTTCTTCAGCACTAGACCGTACGGCTGCACCGTTCTGACCACCTCGGAGCCGCTCCGCCGGTAGCTCAGTCGGACCACCTGGTCCTGCCAGGTGGCGCGGGCCAGGTCGGCCAGCGCCGGCGGCGGATCGGCCTGCCGGAACCAGCCGGGCGCGTCCAGATGGAACCGCTGCCGGGCCCGGCCGGCGGCGTCGCGCAGCCCGACCGGCAGCGCGGCGGTCACCTTGAGCTGGGCTACCCCGAGTACGTCGGCGAGGCCCATCTCGTCGGCCGGTCCGGGCAGCCCGGACAGGAACAGCGTCTCCGCCTCGGCCCGGCTCAACCCGGTGAGCCGGGTCCGGTAACCGTCCAGCAGCCGGTACCCGCCGGCCCGGCCCTGGTCGGCGTAGACCGGCACCCCGGCGGCGGACAGCGCCAGCACGTCGCGGTAGATGGTGCGCTCGGAAACCTCCAGCTCGCGGGCCAGCTCCGCAGCGGTCATCGTCTCCCGGGACTGCAGCAACAGGACCAGGGAGATCAACCGGGCGACCCGCACGGTCAGCGCCCGGCGGGTGAGCGCAGCGGGGATCCGTCGGCCACCCGCAACTGGTACGCCCGGTGCGGCGCCCAGTTGGCGACCAGGCTGAACCGGTCGCCGCGGACGAACGTCTCCCGCCATTCGACGGGTCGCCCATCGGCCCGGCCGATCCGTTCGACGGCGAGCAGACCGACGCCCCGGCCGATGCCCAGCAGCCGGCGCTGCCCGGCGGTCGGCACGATGGCGTGGATGCGTTCCTCGCCGTCGGTGACCCGGACCCCGCGCCGGGCCAGCTCACTGTAGATGCCGGTGCTGGTCAGATCGGCGGTCAGCAGCGGCCGGGCCAGCTCGGCCAGCAGCCAGACCCGGTCGGTGGCCAACGGTTCGTCGTCGGCGAACCGGAGCCGCTCCAGATGCACGAAGCGGGTGTCCGGGTCCAGCCCGAGCCGGGCCGCGACGGCGACGTCGACCCGCAGGTCGCGGGCGAGCGCCTCGCTGCGCTGGCGCATTCCCCGCGCCTGCACCTCGTCGAAGAGTGAGTAGAGGGCGCCGAGCGGCTGCTCGATCCGCTGCTGGTGGACGGCGGTACGCCGGCCCCGGGCCGAGTCCAGCACCCCGGCCTGGCGTAGCCGGCGCAATGCCTCCCGTACCGTGTGCCGGCTGACGCCGTACTCGTCGACCAGCTCGTGCTCGCCGGGGAAGCCGGCGGCGAACCCGCCGGCGGTCAACCGGCGGACCAGGTCGTCGTGCAGCTGGGCCCACAGCGGCATCGGGCTGTCCCGGTCGACCGGCCGGGCCTGGTCAGTCATCGGCTACCTGATCGTCTCGCGTCTGCTGTCCGGTTTTCTGGTGCTGTCCGGTTGTCTGGACAAGAGTACGCCGCAGCAGGTACGTGTCCATGATCCAGCCCTTGCGGCGGCGGGCCTCGGTACGTGCGGTGACGATCCGGTCGGCGACCTGGTGCACCGGGCCGGCGATCAGGATTTCGTCTCCGGTGCCGAGGTACGCGCCCCAGTAGATGTCGATGCTGTCGGCGGCGGTGAACCGGGTGAAGGCGCACTGGGCGTCGAGCATCACCACCAGATCGTCCACGCCGGCCGGGAAGCCCTCGTCGGCGAGCCGCCGGCCGGTGGTGATCTGCACCGGGCGGCCGATCCGGTTCAGCGCGATCCGGTGCCGGGCGGTCAGCACGGCGACGCTGCTGATCCCCGGGATCACCTGATGGTCGAACTCGACGACGTCGCGTTCCCGCAGGTCGTCGAGGATGGCGAGGGTGCTGTCGTACAGCGCGGGGTCGCCCCAGACCAGGAAGGCGCCGCAGCCGCCGTCGGGTAGTTCATCGCGGATCAGCTCGGCGAAGCGGTCGGCGCGGCGGCGGCGCCAGTCCTCGACCGCGGCCCGGTAGTCCGCCGCGGTCCGGTCCCGCTCCGGGTCGGCGATCTCGACCGCCCGGTACGCCCCGGTGGTGTGCCGGCGCAGGATCTCCTGCCGCAACGCCGCTAGGTCCTGCTTGACCGCGCCCTTGTCGAGCAGGAAGAACACATCGACCCGACGCAGCGCCTCGATCGCCTGCACGGTCAGGTGGTCGGGATCGCCGGCCCCGATCCCGATGATCAGTATCTCTCGCACCCGGGGGAGTGTGCCGCACCTTGACCGGGCGGCGGTAGTCGCGGGCAGCAGCGAGCAGCGCAACGCGTGTCGGCGGGACTGCCGCCAAGATCCGCCCGTCTTAACCGTTTCCTTACGCCTCTTACGTATTTATTACCGATCATCACTGTATGTGGGCTAGTGGCCACTTGCGCGGTTCGATGGAGGGGAAGCGCACCGTCCTCCTTGGCCGGTGCCCCGACATCGAGAAAGGGGCAGTCATGCCACAGCGAGGTTCCGCCCTCCCGGCGACCCGCTCCCGGGCCAGCGCCGTGCGGCAACGCGGCATTCCCGGCACCGCCGCCGCTGCGGTCGGTACCGGACCGTTGGCCAGCCTGTCCGAGCAGGACAGACAATTGTTCCGCCGATTCGGCTACGGCCCTGCTGAGCCGATCGGCTCCACCCACATCCAGCACGCGATCGAACAGTGGGCCGTCCTCACTCCCGACACGGTCGCCGTCGAGCACCTCGACGAACGCATCAGCTACCGACAGCTGGACCGGCAGGCGGACCGTCTCGCTGCCCGGCTGATCGCCCACGGGGTACGCCCGGGCGACCGGGTCGGCGTGTTCATGCGCCGGTCGATCCCCATGGTGGTCGGCATCCTCGCCACCCTGAAGACCGGCGCGGCGTACGTGCCCCAGCACGCCGGGGTGGCCACCGAGGCCCATCTGCGGCACGTCACCGACACCGCCGGCATCCGGATCGTGCTGACCAGCACCGAGACGGCCAGCGAGCTGCCGCACCTGCCGGGCCAGGTGCTGATCGCCGTCGACGAACTGCTCACCGAGCCGCTGGCGGATTCGGCGTACCCGGTCGTCCCGGCCGGTCCGACCAGCCCGGACGACGGCTGCTACGTGCTGTTCACCTCCGGCACCACCGGCCGGCCCAACGGCGTGACCGTCACCCACCGCAACGTGTGCAATCTGCTCCTGACCGCCCCCGGCGACCTCGGCATCCAACCGGGATGGCGGGTCGGGCAGATTCTCAACATCGCCTTCGACATGGCCGCCTGGGAGATCCTCGGATGCCTCAGCCACGGCGGCACCCTGGTCGTCCGGGGACGGGACATCGCGGCGACGGTCGAGACGGTGGACGTGGTGATCGCCACCCCGAGCGTGCTGGGCACCGTCGACCCGGACCGGTGCCGCCGGGTCAAGGTGGTCGCCGTGGCGGGTGAACCCTGCCCACGGGAGTTGGCCGACCGGTGGGCCCGGCAGGCGGTCTTCTACAACGGCTGCGGACCGACCGAGACCACCATCGTCAACACCATGCACCGGCACGACCCCGCCTCCGTGCGGCTCACCATCGGCCGGCCGACCCCGAACAACACGGTGTACGTGCTGGACGCCGACCGCCGGCCCTGTGCGATTGGCGAGGTGGGGGAGTCGTGGGCGGGTGGTGACTGCGTGTCGGTCGGCTACCTCGGCGATCCCGAGCTGACCGGGCAGCGGTACGTGCCGGATCCCTTCCTCGGCGGTGGACGGATGATGTTCCGTACCCGGGATCTCGGACGCTGGACCCCCGACGGCGAGTTGGAGCATCTCGGCCGCACCGACGACCAGGTCAAGGTCCGTGGGTTCCGGGTCGAGCTGGATTCGGTCTCCGCCGTGCTGGAGTCGGTGCCGGGGTGCCGTCGGGCGGCGACGATCAAGGTCGACGACCGTACGCTCGTGTCGTTCGTCGCCCCGGCGACCGTGGACCCGACGGCGGCGCGGGACGCGGTCGCCCGGACCCTGCCGTACTACTGCGTGCCCGAGCGGGTGCACGCCATCGAGTCGCTGCCGGTGACCGACCGGGGCAAGATCGACAAGGCGGCGCTGCGCCGGGCGTTGCCTGACCGCCGGGCGTTGCCTGACCGCCCGGCGTTGCCTGACCGCCCGGCGCTGCCTGACCGCCCGGCCCCGCCCGACCAATCGGCCCATCCGGCTCTGCCCGACCTGCCGGCTCCGCTGCCGTGGCCGCGCCGGATCCTCAGCCATCCCCGACTGATGCCGTACCACCGGCTGGTGGCACTGGTCCTGGCCGGCAACGCCGCGCTGCTGTACTACGCGCTGACCAACGGCGGCTGGTGGCAGGCGGCCGACGACGGCCTGGCGAACCTGTCGTACGTCGCCCTGGCCAACGTCGCCCTGGCCGTGGTGATCCGCCAGCAGTACGTGATCAACCTGCTGTTCTGGCTGGCCACCCGGGCACCGACCCGGTGGCCGCTGCGCCTGCGCTGGGGGCTGGGCAAGGTGTACCACTTCGGTGGGTTGCACGTCGGTGGCGCACTCGCCGGCACCGCCTGGTTCGCCGGGTACGTCGCCGAACTGACCCGGCAGGCGCTGGCCGACCGGGCCGTCACCGCCGTACTGGTGCTGTCCTACCTGCTGGTCGCGCTGCTGCTGGCGATGGTGGCGACCGCGCTGCCGCCGGTCCGCGGCCGCCGGCACGACCTGTTCGAGCGGGTCCACCGGTTCGGCGGGTGGACCGCGTTGATCATCCTGTGGGCCCAGACGGTGCTCGTCGTCGACGGGGCCCGCGCCGGTACGCCGTTGGCCGCCGCGCTGCTCGGCTCGCCGACGCTGTGGACCCTGGCCCTGCTCACCGTGAGCGTCGCCCTACCGTGGCTGCGGCTGCGTCGGGTGCCGGTGCAGGTGGTCCGGCCCTCGAACCACGTGGCCCTGCTGGCGTTCGGCCACACCACCCCGTTCGCCGGCTCGTCCACCGCGATCAGCCGCCGCCCGCTGCTCGAATGGCACTCGTTCGCCAACGTGCCGGCACCCGGTGAGCGTGGCTTCCGACTGACCGTCTCCCGGGCCGGCGACTGGACCGGCGCGTTGATCGACGACCCGCCGAACCGGATCTGGGTCAAGGGCATCACCACCGCCGGCGTAGCCAACATCGAAACGCTGTTCACCCGGGTGGTGTACGTCGCCACCGGCAGCGGCATCGGGCCGGTGCTGCCGCACCTGCTGGCCGGCAAGGTGCCGGCGCACCTGGTCTGGTCCACCCGCAGCCCGCGGACGACCTACGGCGACGAACTGGTCGACGAGATCCTGCGGGTGCAGCCCGACGCCACCATCTGGGACACCGCACGGCGTGGCAAGCCGGACATGGTGGCCCTGGCCTACCAGGCGTGGCGGGCCACCGGTGCCGAAGCGGTGATCTGCATCGCCAACCAGAAGCTCACCCGGCAGGTGGTGCACGGGCTGGAGCACCGAGGCATCCCCGCTTACGGCGCGATCTGGGACTCGTGAACCGGGACCGGCCGACCCACCATCCTACGACCTGACTGGAGGAACCGACATGCACCTGACGACCGAGCGGGACGGTGGCGTGGTCACCGTACGGCTGCACCGGCCCGCGACCCGCAACGCGCTCAGCACCGCGCTCTGCGACGAACTTCTTGCGACCCTGCGACCGCTGGACCGGGATCCGGACATCGGCTGTTTCGTGATCACCGGGTCAGAGGGCTTCTTCTCCGCCGGTGCCGACATCCGGGAGATGGCGGCGACGAGCCCGGTGCAGGCGATGACGGCCGACCTCTTCGCCAGCTGGGAGGAGTTCGCTGCGTTTCGGACACCGAAGATCGCCGCGGTCGCCGGCTACGCGCTCGGCGGCGGCTGCGAACTGGCCATGATGTGCGACCTGGTGTTCGCCGCCGAGGACGCCCGGTTCGGTCAGCCGGAGATCACCCTCGGGGTGATTCCCGGGATCGGCGGCACCCAGCGGCTGACCCGGCTGGTCGGCACGGCGAAGGCGATGGATCTGATCCTCACCGGGCGGATGATGCCGGCCCGGGAGGCGGAGCAGTGCGGCCTGGTGTCCCGGATCGTGCCGGCCGACCAGCTGCTCGCCGAGGCCCGGTCGGCGGCGGCGGTGATCGCCGGGCACAGCCGGCTCGCGGTCACCGCCGCCCGCGAGGCGGTCCAGCGGTCGCAGGAGGTCGGACTGCGTGAGGGGCTGCTGTTCGAACGGAGGGTCTTTCACGGACTGTTCGCCACCGCCGACCGGGCGGAGGGGATGTCCGCGTTCCTGGAGAAACGGGCGCCGCGGTTCACCGGCAGCTGAGCCTGCCGGCCCGCTGCGACGGACGGATCCGGCGGGATTTGATAGTTATTGTGCGTACGGATGAGGCGCGGGCTGGCTGAACCGGCAAGGATCGGCATATGAAGGTTCTCTTCCTGGGTGGCCCGTGGCATGACCAACGTCGCGAGGTGACGCCCCGCCGCCTCGCCGCTGCCGCGGACACCTTGCCAACGCAGTACACGGTGCCGCTCCGACCCGGGGTCGAGCCCGTCACCTACACCCGCCGTTACGCCCGCAGTCAGGGCGAGCGGCTGCCGGTATACGTCGCCCCCGACTATTCCGGCCCGGCCCGCGCCTGACAACTGCGGCGCCGATGTTCGAGCCGGCCGCCGTCACCGGTCGAGCCCTCGCAACCGGTCGGCCAGCTCTCGTTCGAAGAAGTCCAGGAAACCGTCCGGGTCGGGCCCGGCGTTCTGCAGCACGATGTGGTCGAAACCGGCGTCGACGTACGGTTCGACCGCTTCGAGGTGCACCGCCGGGTCCGGCCCGACGCTGAAATGCGCGGCGATGTCGTCGGCGTCGACCATCGCCGAGGCCGCCTCGAAGTTCACCGGGTTGGGCAGCTCGCTCATCACCTTCCAGCCGGTCAGCGCCCAACGGCTGGACTCCCAGGCGGCCTTGATCGCCTGCTCCTCGTCCACCGCCCAGGCCATCGGCACCTCGGCGTAGCGCGGCCCGGCGCCGCCGGCCCGCCGGTAGTGCTCGACGATCGAGCCCTTCGGCTCGGTGGCGAACAGTCCGTCGCCGAGTTCGGCGGCGAGCCGGGCGGACTCCGAGCCGCTGGCGGCCACCGCGATCACCGGCGGGGTCGGCGGCAGGTCGAACACTCGCGCGTCGTCGAGCTGCAGGTGCTTTCCCTGGTACGTGTGGTAGCCGCCGGACCAGAGCAGCCGGATGATCTCCAGCGCCTCGCGTAGCCGCTCGTGTCGCCCGTGCACACTCGGGAACGGCTCCCCGGTGACGTGCTCGTTGAGGCGTTCGCCGGCACCCACCCCGAGGGTGAACCGGCCATCGGACAGCAACGCCACGGTCGCCGCGGCCTGGGCCACGATCGCCGGGTGGTAGCGCAGGCTCGGGCAGGTGACGCCGGTGGCCAGCCCGATCCGGTCGGTACGGGCGGCGATCGCGCCCAGCACGCTCCAGGTGAACGGCGAGTGGCCCTGGGAGTCCAGCCACGGGTGGAAGTGGTCGCTCATCTCGACGAAGTCGAACCCGGCCTGCTCGGCCCGTACCGCCTGGGCGATCAGGTCGGCCGGTCCGAACGCCTCGGTCGCCAGCTTGTAGCCGATCCGCATGTGTCTGCCCTCCCGGAATGCCGCTGACAGCCCGGTCGAGTCCGCCGCCGGGCACTCTCACCGGGTTACCCGGAACCGGCCGGGCCATGCGGGGCCGAGCATCGACACCCGCCTGCCTGGTAGTGCCCACGGGCTTGATGCACCTGTGGCATCAAGATGCCACAGGTGCATCAAGCCCGTGCAGTGTCATTGGTCCGGCACCGGGTCGACGGACACCGGGGCACCCGACGCGCAGCCATCACTCCCAGTCCTCGTCGCGGCGCAGCACCAGGGCGCTGTTGAAGCCGTCGAAGCCACGGGCGGCGACCAGCGCGGCGTGCCCCGCGCACTCCCGTGGCGTACGGACGAAGTCCAGGTCGCAGCCGGGGGCCGGGCGGCGCGGCGCGGCGGTCGGCGGCAGCAGCCGGTACCGCAGCGCCAGCAGCGCCGTCGCCACGTCCACCGCCGCACTGCCCTGGTGCGCCCGCCCGGTCAGCGGCTTCGGCGTGGTCACCGGCGGCGGCGCCGGGCCGAAGACCGCCCGCACCGCGCCGGCCTCGGCCCGGTCGAAACGCGGTACGCCGAGCGCGTCCGGCAGGCAGACGGCCACCTGGGCCGGAGCCACCCCGGCGGTCGCCAACGCCCGACGCATCGCCCGGGCGTACTGGTCGACATCCCCGCCGGTGTGCCGGTCGGTGTGCCGGGCGTCGTGGCTGGCACCCCAGCCGGCGACCTCGCCGTAGATCACCGGGGCGCCCCGGGCCAGCGCGTGCCCCAGTTCCTCGACGACCAGCACCGCGCCGCCCTCGCCCGGCAGGTAGCCGGCGGCGTCAACGTCGAACGGCAAGTACGCCGACTCCGGGTCGGTGCCGGTGCTCAACAGCCCGCTACGCAGCTGACAGGCCAGCGCGTACGGGCTCAGCGCGCACTCGGTGGCACCGGCCAGCACCACGTCGGCGCCCCGGCGGATGGTCCGGGTGGCGTGCGCCAGGCTGTCCAGCCCGCCGGCCGCCTCGGCGACCAGCACTCCGCAGGCGCCCTTGAACTGGTGGGCGATGGAGAGCTGGCCGACGCTGGCGGCGTAGAACCAGGCGATCGACTGGTACGCCCCGACGGTACGGCCGGGCCGGCTCCACAGCCGCTGCAGCTCGCGCTGGCCGAACAGGTTGCCGCCGGACGAGCTGGCCAGCGCCACCGCGTACCGGTCGGGGTCGTCGGCGGTGTCCGGCAGCCCGGCGTCGGCCAGCGCCAGCCGGGTGCCGGCGAAGCCGAGATGGGTCCACCGGTCGGTCTGCACCACCCGCCGGTTGTCGGTCCACTGCAGGGCGTCGAAGTCGGCCACCTCGCCGGCCAGGGTGACCGGGTACGGCTCCGGGTCGAACAGGGTGATCCGGCCGGTGCGTACCTGCCCGGCCAGGGTCGCCTTCCAGTGCGCGTCGGCACCGAGTCCGGTCGGCGCCACCACGCCGATCCCGGTGACCACCGCCCGCCGCCCGGGTGCAGCGGCCCGCTGACCGGGCACCGCGGCCCGGGTGCTGTCGGCGTTCACCGTACTGTCCTGTCCGGTCGGGCGAAGACCATCGCCGACTGGAACCCGCCGAATCCGCTGCCGACCGACAACGCGACGTCGACCGGTAGCTCACGCGCGGTGTTCGGGACGTAGTCCAGGTCGCATTCCGGGTCCCGGGTGCGCCAGTTCGCGGTCGGCGGGACCACCTCGTGCGCCATGGCGAGCGCGCAGGCCGCCATCTCGATCGAGCCGATCGCGCCGAGTGAATGCCCGATCATCGACTTGATCGAACTGACCGGCACCCGGTACGCCGCGTCCCCGAGCGCCCGTTTGAACGCGGCCGTCTCGTGCCGGTCGTTCTGTCGGGTGCCGGAGCCGTGCGCGCTGACGTACGACACGTCGTCCGGGTTGAGCCGGGCCTGGTCCAGTGCGTCCACGATGGCCAGTCCCATCTCCGCGCCGTCCGGGCGCAGCCCGGTCATGTGGTAGCCGTTGCTGCGGGTTGCGTACCCCCCGATCTCGCAGTAGATCCGCGCGCCGCGCCGCCGCGCGTGGCCCAGCTCCTCCAGCACCAGCACGGCGGCCCCCTCGGCGAGCACGAACCCGTGCCGGTCGTTGTCGAACGGCCGACTGGCGTGCGCTGGGTCGTCGTTGTCCGGGCTGGTCGCCCCGATCGCGTCGAACGACGCGACGGTGACCGGGGAGATCGGCGAGTCGGCGGCACCGGCGAGCATCACGTCCGCGTCGTCGTCGACGATCAACTGGTGGGCGTAGCCGATCGCGTCGATGCCGGAGGTGCAGCCGGTGGAGATTACCTGCGCCGGCCCGTGCAGGCCGTGCCGGCAGGCCACGTCGGCGGCCAGGCTGCTGGGCACCAGCGCCTGATAGAGGTACGGCATGGTGCAGTCCGGGTCGACCAGCCAGCGGCTGCCCGCGTCACTGGCCACCACGTACTCCTGCTCCAGGGCCACGGTGCCGCCGACCGCCGAGCCGAGCGCGACCCCGGCCCGCTGCCGGCCGGCGTCGTCGAGGCGCAGCCCGGCGTCGGCGACCGCCTCGATCGAGCAGGCGAGAGCGAACTGGACGTACCGGTCGGCCCGTCGTCGTTCGCGCGGGCCGAGCCCGGCGCCCGCCGGGTCGAAGTCGCATTCGGCGGCGATCTGGGACCGGAACGGGGCCGGGTCGAAGAAGGTGATCCGGCGGGTCGCCGTACGTCCAGCGGTGATCGTCGCCCAGAACGCGTCCCGGGTGGCACCGCCGGGGGCGACCACCCCGACCCCGGTCACGACGGTACGCCGGGGCGACCCGACCCCGGTCACGGCCGGTGCCCGTTGGGTGTGGTGGTCCGGGTGCGCGGCACCGGTCGGCGACCGGGCCTGGCGGCGTCCGGACGGGGGCCGCCGGCGTCCGGACCGGGACCCAGCACCGCCGGTCCCTCGGTGTCGACGTGGCCGAGTTCGGGGCGCGGCGCCAGCGGGCTGAGGTGAAAGACCACTTCAGCCGGCCCTCTGCTGACGTTGCGCAGCCGGTGCCGGGTGTTCATCGGCACGAACAGCCCTTCGGCGCGGCGTACCGCCACCGGCAGGTCGTCCAGGTCGACGACGATCTCACCGCGCGCGACGTAGAGGAACTCCTCGCTGTACGGATGGTAGTGCTCGGCGATGCGTTCACCGGGGCGCAGCACCGCCAGACCGAGGAAGCCGGAGGTGCTGCCGACCGTCCGTGGACCGAGTAGGACGCGCAGTTCGCCGCCGCGTCGACGGTCGGCGGCGAGGTCACGGGCGGCGACGAGCCGTGGATCGTTCATCGGGTTCCTCCGGCGGGGTCTGCGGTGCGGGCCAGGGTTTCGATCCGGTCGCGAATGATGTCCAGCTGGATCCGGCTGTTGGTGTTGATCCGTTCGGTCATGCCGGCGTTGTCGAGCGGCGCGGTCGGCCGCATGGCGAAGTCCTGCACCCAGGTCATCCGGGTGCCGCCGGGAACCTCCGCGTAGTCCCAGCGGATCCGCATGTACTCGAACGGTCCGGTCTCCACCCGGTGGGCCAGCACCCGGCGACGGTCCCGGTCGGCGGTGCGTTCGCTGACCCAGCTCCAGACGGTCCCGTTCTCGTCCGGGTGCATGGTCAGCCGGAACCGCACGGTGTCCCCGTGCCGGTGCACGATCTGCACCGACGCGTACTCGGTGAACAGGTCGGGCCAGTGCTCGACGTCGTTGGTGACCGCCCAGACGAGATCCACCGGGGCGGCGATCACCACGCTGTTCTCGGTGTGTCCGGGGGGCGGCCCGGTGGCGTCCGCGTCGGCCCTGGCGGCAGGGCCGGTGCCGGTGGCCGAGGTGGCTTCGCCGGCGATTTCGTCGGCGACCAGCTCGGCGATCTCGACGATGGACAGGTCCACGCTCTCCGGCGGGATCCGCACCTGGTACCGGTCGGCCACCACGGCCTGCAACTCCAGCAGCGCCAGCGAGTCCAGGCCGAGTTCGGCCAGGGACGCCGCCGGGGAATCGGCGGCGCCGGCCGGGTCGAGCCCGCAGTTGCGTACCAGGATCGCGGTGATGTCCGCGGCGGTGACCTTCGGCTGATCGTCGGTGATGCTCATCCGCTCCTCCTCGGGCGTGTGTGGTCAGGCCGTACGGGTCTGCGACGGCTCGTCGAGCAGCCGGCCGACCAGGCCGGTCGAGAGCCGTCCCTTGCGGAACATGGCGTCGTCCAGCACCCGGCGCAGGAACGGCACAGTGGTGTGGACGCCGGGTCCGCGTACGTCGAACTCGCTCAGCGCGCGCTCCATCCGGTTGAGCGCCTGCTCCCGGTCCGGCGCCCAGACCACCACCTTGGCCAGCAGCGGGTCGTAGTGCGGTCCGACGACGTACCCGGTGTGGCCGTGGGTGTCGACCCGGGTGAACGGGCCGCCGGGGATCTCGAAGCGGTCCAACCGGCCAGGCGTCGGGGTGAACCCGCGCTGCGGGTCCTCGGCGTTGACCCGGCATTCGACCGCGACGCCTCGGGGCCGGATGTCCGGCTGGCGCAGCCGCAGCGGCGTGCCGCAGGCGATGTGGATCTGTTCCTGCACCAGGTCCACCCCGGTGATCATTTCGGTGACCGGGTGTTCCACCTGAATCCGGCAGTTGATCTCGATGAAGTGGAACTGGTCGTTCTCGTCGACCAGGAACTCGAAGGTGCCGGCGCCGACGTAGCCGACCGCGAGCGCGCCGCGCAGCGCCACCGAGGCCATCTCGTCGAGCATCGCCGCCGGCAGCGTCGGTGCCGGACCCTCCTCGATCAGCTTCTGATGCCGCCGCTGCACCGAACAGTCCCGGGTGCCCAGGTGCACCCCGTTGCCATGGCCGTCGCAGAGCACCTGCACCTCGACGTGCCGGGCCTGGGTGAGGAACCGTTCCAGGTAGACCCGGTCGTCGCCGAAGACCGCCCGGGCGGTCTGCCGGGTCCGGTGGTACGCCGGTGCCAGGTCCGCTTCGTCGGTGACCACGGTCATGCCCCGCCCACCGCCGCCGGCCGCCGCTTTGATGATCACCGGATAGCCGATCTCAGCGGCGACTGCGGCGGCGTCGGCGCTGCTGGTCACCGGCTCCCGGCTGCCCGGCGACAGCGGCAGGCCGGCCGCGCCGAGCACGTCCCGGGCCTTGGCCTTGTCCCCGAGGGCCAGCATGATCTGCGGCGGCGGGCCGATGAAGACCAGGCCGTTCTCCGCGCAGATGTCGGCGAAGTCGGCGTCCTCGGAGAGGAATCCGTATCCGGGGTGGACGGCCTGCGCGCCGGTGCGCCGGGCCGCTTCGACGATCGCCGCCGCGTTGAGATAGCTGGCGCGGCTCGGCGGCGGGCCGATCTGCACCGCCTCGTCGGCGAACCGGACCACCGCCGAGTCGCGGTCCGCGGTGGAGTGCACCGCTACGGTCCGTACGCCGAGTTCCCGGCAGGCCCGGGCGACCCGCAGCGCGATCTCTCCCCGGTTGGCGATCAGGATCTTCTCGAACACGGTCACCGCCTCCTCAGCCCGGTGCCACGGTGATCAGCGGCTGGTCGAACTCGACCGGTTCGCCGTCGCCGGCCAGAATCTCCACGACGACCCCTGGCCGGTCGGTGGTGATCTCGTTCATCAGCTTCATCGCCTCGACGATCCCGATCACCTGACCCGGCTCGATCGAGTCGCCGACCTCGACGAACGGTGTTCCGCCGGGCTCTGCGGCCCGGTAGAACGTGCCGACGATCGGCGACCCGATCCGGTGCCCGGCCGCCGGTGCGGCCTGGTCGGCCGCTGGGGTCGGTCCGGCCGCCGGCGTGTCGGCCGGGGACGACGGTGCGGCCGCGACCGACGTCGTCCGGTCGTGCCACTCGATCTCGATCACCGTGTCACCGTGCCGGACCTGGACCCGGCGCAGCGGACCGGCGAGTTCACCGACCAGCGTCCGGGTCTGCTCGGCGAGCCGGCGCAGCTGACCGGCCGGCTCCGGCCCGGCCGGGGTTCCGTTTGCGGCGGCAGTGGTCATCTCGGCATCACCTGGATCGTCCGGTCGGTGTCGGGCTGCGGTGCGCGGGCGTCGACGGTGCCCGCCCCGTACCGGCGGAACCGTCGGGAACGTCGACGCACCAGGTCGGCAGTGGGTACGGCGAGCAGGTCGGACAACGCGGCGGTCAGCGCCGCCCGTACCCGGTCTGCGGCGCCGGCCGGGTCGCGCTGCGCGCCGCCCGGCGGTTCGCCGACGATGCCGTCGGCGACGCCGAGGCGTACCAGGTCGGGCGCGGTGAGCTGGAGCGCGGCGGCGGCCCGGGGCGCGGCGGCCCGGTCGTGGAACAGGATCGCGGCGCAACCCTCCGGGCTGATCACCGAGTAGACGGCGTTCTGCAGCATCAACACCCGGTCGGCGACGGCCAGTGCGAGCGCTCCGCCGCTGCCGCCCTCGCCGGTGACGACGGCGACCACCGGGGTGGGCAGCCGGGCCAGGGTGCGCAGGCAGGTGGCGATCGCGGCGGCCTGGCCTTGTTCCTCGGCGTCGACCCCCGGGTGCGCTCCCGGGGTGTCGATCAGGGTGACCACCGGCAGTCCGAGCCGGGCGGCGAGCCCCATCACCCGCAACGCCTTGCGGTAGCCGGCCGGGCTGGCCATGCCGAAGTTGCGGGCGAGCATCTCCCGGGCGTCGTGGCCCTTCTGCTGCCCGATGACGGCGACCGGCTGGTCACCGAGCCGGGCCAGTCCGGCGACGATCGCCGGGCAGTCCGCGCCGAGCCGGTCGCCGTGCAGTTCGACGAAGCCGTCGAACGCCGTCCGCAGATAGTCCAGCGTGGTAGGTCGGGCCAGGTCCCGGGCGGTACGCACCGACTGCCAGGCGGCCGGCGTCGCGTCGGCCCGGTGCGTCGGCCTGGGCCGCGGAATCGGCCCGGTCCCCGCCACCGTCGGCCCGGCCGGCGGCACCGTATGCCCGGCCGGCGGACCTGCTCCGGCCCGGTCACCCGCGGCCAGCGCGAGCAGGGCGCGCAGCCGAGGGCGTAGGTCGTGGCGTTCGACGACCATGTCGACCTGGCCGTGCCGGAGCAGGAACTCCGCGGTCTGGAAACCGGCGGGCAACGCCTGGCGGATCGTCTCCCGGATCACCCGGGGGCCGGCGAACCCCATCCGGGCGCCGCGTTCGGCGACCACCAGGTCGGTGTTGGTGGCGAACGAGGCGGCGACGCCGCCGTACGTCGGATCGGTGACGACGCTGACGGTGAGCAGCCCGGCGGCGCGCAGCTCGGCGATCGCGCAGCTGACCATCGCCATCTGCATCAGCGACAGGACGCCCTCCTGCATCCGCGCCCCGCCGGAGGCGGTCACCAGCACCAGCGGATCCCGGGCGGCGAGTGCCTCCTCGGCGGCGCGGGAGATCAGCTCGCCGGTGGCGCAGCCGAGGCTGCCGCCGAGGAACCGGAAGTCCATCACCGCCAGGACGGCGCGCAGCCCGCCGATCCGAGCGGTGCCGCACACCACGGCCTCCGCCAGGCCGGTCGCGGCCCGTGCCTGGGCCAGCCGTCGCCGGTACGGCATCGAGTCGACGAACCCCAACGGGTCCGCCTCGGCGGCTCGGTCGGCGAGCGCGGTGAAGCTGTCCGGGTCGACCAGCTGTCCGATCCGTTCCGCTGCGGTCAACCGCTGGTGGTGTCCACACTCGGGGCAGACCTCCAGGTTGCGGCGCATCCGTCGTCGGTAGACCAGTGCGTGGCAGGCGCGGCAGCGCAGCCAGCGGTTGCGGCCCGGGGCCGCCACGGCGGTCATCGGGGCCGACCGGTGGGTGCGTCCCAGTGGTAGAACCGGTGCGCCATCGCGTCCCGGGGTGAGCGCCAGGTCGCCAGGTACGGGCTGATGTAGCTGGCGAGCCGGCGGCTGACCTCGTCGAACTCGGGGTGTCGCCGGGCGGCGGCCACCGCGTCCGGTCCGGTCTCGTCGGTCTCGATCAGGTGCACGTACAGGTCGTGCAGCCGGTAGAGCGATCGGTGCCGTACCCCGGCCAGGTGGGGCAGGTCGGTCAGGTCCGATTCGGCGAAGATCTCCGCGACCTGCTGCTCCGCGTCGGGGACCACCTTGGCGATGATCAGCGAGCGATCCATGGTTCCTCCCAGCGGCGTCGGGCCCGGTCCTGGCCAACCATGCCGCCGTCGGCGTCACCGGCGCGTTGTCCGGGCCGCCCGGTTCACCGCTCGTCGATAACGCCGACGTGACGGACTGTGAGTACAGTGCGTGATCGTTCTCGATGTGCGGCGGCGTCGCCGCGGCGGCCGTCGACGGCGGCAAAATGCCAGGTCAGGCGGAATGGAATCGGCAAGTCAAGCGGATCGGGTAGCCGACTGTATGTTGACTGAGAGTAATCATGATTGATAATCTTCGTGACGCGATGACGTGATGCAAGGGCGGCGACCGGTGACTGACGTGTGCAGGGGGTTCGGCCGTGACGTCAGAGGCAGGCAACGCGGGGGCATCAGTCCGGCTGCTGCTGCTCGGCGGCTTCCGTTTGATCCACCAGCAGGAGACCGTGTCGATCCCTCGTGGACTGCAACGGATCGTCGCGGTGATCGGGCTGCGACCCGGCACCACTCGTGCCCACCTGGCCGGTCTGCTCTGGCCGGAGGCCGCCGAGGACCGCGCACTGTCCTCGCTGCGTACCGCACTGTGGCGGCTGCGCCAGGAGCCGAACTGCCCGCTGCGGACCGCCGGCGACACCGTCCGGCTCGACCAGCAGGTCCAGGTCGACGTCGACGACCTGGTCCGGACCGCCGCGCGGGTGCGCGACGGTGGGGATCCGCGGCTGGCCGACGCGGTGCTCACCGCCGCCCGGCACGACCTGCTGCCCGGCTGGTACGACGACTGGGTGCTGCTGGAACGGGAACGGCTGCGGCAGTTGCGGCTGCACCTGCTCGAGCACATCGCCCGCTCCCATCTGGACGCCGGTCGGCACGACGAGGCGCTGCAGGCCGCACTGGAAGCGGTCGGTGCCGAACCGTTGCGGGAGACCCCGCACCGGCTGATCGTGCAGATCCATCTCGCCGAGGGCAACGCCTACGAGGCGCTGCACGCCTTCTACGCGTACCGCGATCTGGCCCTGCGGGAGCTGCAGCTGGAACCGTCCCCGGCGATGGCCGCGCTGCTCGGCGACATCCTCACCCCGATCCGGGACGCGCCGGCCCGGCGCACCCTCGACCGGCGTCGGCCGGGTGAGTCGACGTCCGGCCCGGTCAGCCCTCGCCCGGCCCGCTGACCCGTCCGGCGTCACCGCCGAGCGAGACCCGGACCAGGGCGGCGGCGAACCGGGGCAGGTCGCGCTCACCCACCAGGGCGGCCAGCCGCTGCGGCGCGGTCGGCAGATCCAGCTTGCGGGCCCCGGTGACCACCCGCTTGTCCAGGTACGGACGCAGTCCGGGCCAGACCGCCTGCGCCTCGCGCAGGAAGATGTCCGCTCCGGTCGGGCCGATGCCGGGGAACGCGGTGAGCAACCTTCGCAGCACGGCTGGATCGTCACCACCCTCGGCGTGCAGCCGCCGCAGGTCACCGCCCCACCGCTGGTGGCACAGTTCGGCGCCGTCGCCGAGCATCGTGGCGGTCCGTTCATCGTACCGCCGGTAGTGGCCCCGACCGAGCGCGTCGACCCGGTCCTGCCAACCGGCCGCGCGCATCGCCGCCGGCGTGCGGTAGCCGGCCGCGAACAGCTCCCGGGCGCCGGCAACCGCGACCGCGGCCGAGATCCGGGCGCTGAGCAGGGTGGCCAGCACCAGCAGCTGGTACAGCGGGGCCGGCCGGTCGGCCAGGGCGATACCCGCCTCGACGCTGAACGTCCGGCCCTGCCGGTCGAGCAGCGCGTCGACCGCGCGTGCCTGCCGATCCGCCATCGTGGCAACCCTCCGTTCCCGGCCGACGAGGTACCCCAGGCGGTGCGCATGAAACGGAGCAGCTCGCCGTGCCTCCCGACGGCGTCGTCGGTCGCTTCCGGCGTCGGGTCAGCCCACGTCGCTCGGCACCAGCTCCCCGGTGCCGACGCGGTCACCGTGCACCGGCCCGCCGGCCTGGGCGATCCGCAGCGCCTCCACCAGGTCGCGGTACAGCTCGTCGGTGGCCAACAGCGTCTGGTGGTCGCCGTACGCCCGGATCCGCCCGCTGTCCATCACCACGATGGTGTCGGCGTCGATGACGGTGGAGAGCCGGTGCGCGATGGTGACCACCGCGCCGTTGCCGGCCTGCTCCCGGATGCAGTCGTGGATGGCCGCCTCGGTGAGTCCGTCGACCTGGGCCGTCGCCTCGTCGAGCAGCAGGACATCCGGCCGCCGCAGGATCGCCCGGGCCAGCGCGATCCGCTGCCGCTGCCCGCCGGACATCGACGACGGGGTGAGCAGGGTGTCCAGCCCGTCGCCGAGCGAGTCGATCTTCTCGGTCAGCCGGACCGCGTGCAGCGCGCGGCGGATCTCCCCGTCGGTGGCGTCCGGATGGGTGAACAGCAGGTTCTCCCGGATGGTGCCGGGGATCACCGGGGTGTCCTGCTCGACGTACGCCAGCCGGCTCCGGACCTGTTCGTAGCGCAGCGACGGGTACGGTCGACCGTCGAGCAGCAGTTCGCCCTGCTGCGGTGCGAGAAACCGCAGGATCAGCGAGAAGAGGGTGGTCTTGCCGGCGCCGGAGGGGCCGACGATGGCCAGGTGCCCACGGCGTGGCACGGCGAGGTCGATGTCGCGTACCGCGGCCGGTAGGTCGGGTCCGTAGCCGGCGGTGACCTGCCGCAGTTCCAGTACCGGCCGGTCGGCGTCGTCGGTCGCCCGACCCGCCCGGCGGGCAGCCGGCTCCGGGCTTGTCCCCGGCGCCGGGGTAGCGGTCGGGTCGGCCTCGGCCGGCATCGCCTCGACCTGCCGGATTCGACCGGCCGCGGCGATCCCGGACTGCAGTGCGGTGAGGTGCCGGCTCAGCGTGGTGACCGGCTCCATCAGTCCGAACGCGTACAGCAGGAACGCGATCAGGCTGGAGACCGGCAGCGCGCCGGTGCCGACCCGCCAGGCACCGAGACCGAGGATCGTGATGATGGCCAACTGGATGCCGGCCCAGGCGACTGTCCAGGCCACGGCCTCGCGACGGATGGCGCGGATGCTCTGCCGGGCCGACTCGCGGGCCTCGCCGACGATTCGTTCCGACTGGCGCTGCTCGGCCCGGCTCACCTTGACCGTGCGGATCGCCCGCAACGTGCCCTCCAGTGCCGCGCCCAACATGCCGACGTGCTCCTGGGCACGTTCCTGCGCCTTGGCGATGCCCGGCATCAACAGGCCGAACAGGACGGCCATCGCGGCGACCGAGGCGACGGTGGCACCGAGCAGCACCAGGTCGAGCACGGCCATCAGCGCCAGCGTGCCGACGAGCATCACCGAGCCGTTGATCAGGCCGATGACGCTCGACGAGGCGGCTTCGCGCAGCAGCACCGTGTCCGAGGTGACCCGGGTGACGAACTCGCCGGTGGGCCGGGCGGTGACGGCCGGCACGGTGGCCCGGAACAGTCGGCGCACCATCGACTGGCGGGCGTCGAGGATCACCCGTTCACCGACGGTGCCGAGCAGGATCCACTGCCACAGCCAGATCACCACACCCAGGACGAGCAGCCCGAGCAGCGCGAGCACCGGGCCGCGCAGCGACGCCGCCCCGGTCAGGGTGTCCAGCACCCATTTGGTGACCATCGGGGTGGCGAGGCCGGCGGCGGAGCCGACCAGGGCGAGGAACAGGCCGAGGCCCAGCGCGCGGCGGTGCGGCCGGGCGAACGACCAGAGCAGGCGGAGCCGGGGCAACCGGCGGTCGGCGACGGGGGATTCGGCGGTCTGCGCGACGGTCACACCATCAAGTGGACCACGGGCCGCTCCAGTTGGACCCCGGCGGTCGGTGGCGGGCGCGGCCTGGGCTGCATCCAGGTGCCCCATCTGACTAGCATCTGCAAGTTGAAATGGTCTTCCGCATCGCAGGTGCGAGAGGATAGCGTCTGGTTCGTGACGACCTACCGGATCGGCGACGCCGCCGAACTGCTCGGCGTGAGCGTCGACACCGTGCGGCGCTGGGTGGACGCCGGAAAACTCGCCGCTGCCCGGGACGGCAACGGTCACCGGATGATCGCCGGCGTCGATCTGGCGGCCTTCGCCCGCGCCCTCGCCGACGACCCCGACGAGGGCGTCGGTCGGTCGTCGGCCCGTAACCGGATGCGCGGCATCGTCACCGCGGTCACCCGTGACACCGTGATGGCCCAGGTCGACATCCAGGCGGGCCCGTTCCGGATCGTCTCGCTGATGAGCAGCGAAGCCGTCGATGAACTCGGCCTGACCGTCGGCACCACCGCCACCGCCGTCGTCAAGTCCACCAATGTCGTCGTCGAACGGGGCAACTGATGCACCGCCGCGCGGGCTCCCCAGCCCTGGTGGCCGCCACCGCGCTGCTGGCCACCGGCTGCGCCACCGGCACCGGATCAGTTTCCGACGGTGCCCGGGACGACGCCGTACCCGGTGTCACCGGCACACTCACCGTGCTGGCCGCCGCCTCGCTCACCGACGCGTTCACCCGGATCGGGGCCGACTTCGAGGCGGCCAACCCCGGGGTTTCCGTCACCTTCAGCTTCGCCGGCAGCTCCCAGCTCGCCCAGCAGATCACCGCCGGGGCACCCGCCGACGTGTTCGCCGCCGCCAGCCCGGCGACCATGGCAACGGTCGTCTCCGCCGGTGAGGCAGCCGGCGAACCCGCTGTCTTCGCCCGCAACCAGTTGGTCATCGCGGTGCCGGACGGCAACCCGGCCGGGGTCACCGGGCTGGCCGACCTCACCAGGTCCGGCGTCAAGGTCGCCCGCTGCGCCGATCAGGTGCCATGCGGGGCGGCCGCCCGTACCGCGCTCGACGCCGCCGGGCGCGACCTCGTCCCGGTCACCTTCGAACGGGACGTCCGCGCCGCGTTGTCCAAGGTCCGCCTCGGCGAGGTCGACGCCGCCGTCGTCTACCGCACCGACGCCGTCGTCGCCGCAGACGAGGTCGACGCCGTCGAGTTCGCCGAGTCCGCCCAGGCGATCAACGAATACCCGATCGTCACCCTGGCCGCCGCCACCAACCCGCAGGCCGGAGAGGCCTTCGTCGGGTACGTCCGCTCCGCCGCCGGCCAGGCTGTCCTGACCGACGCCGGATTCCAGCGTCCGTGACCGCGCCCGCGCCGCCCGCCGTCAGCCGGCGACGTCGCCGTACCCACCGGCGGCTGCCGGTCTTCCTCGCCCTGCCCGCCCTGGCCGGGCTGGCCTTCCTGACGCTACCGCCGGCCGGCCTGCTGCTGCGTACCCCGTGGGCGCAGCTGCCGGCCCGGCTCACCGCGCCCGGCGTGCTCGACGCGCTGCGGCTGTCCCTGCTGACCGCCACTGCCGCCACCGTGCTCTGCCTGCTGCTCGGCGTACCGCTGGCCTGGTTGCTGGCCCGCACCCGGTTTCCCGGCCGGGGCCTGATCCGCGCCCTGGTCACCGTGCCGCTGGTGCTGCCGCCGGTGGTCGGCGGCGTCGCGCTGCTGCTCGTCTACGGCCGGCGTGGCCTGGTCGGCGGCTGGCTGGACGCCACCTTCGGGGTGACCCTGCCGTTCACCACCGCCGCCGTCGTGCTCGCCGAAGCGTTCGTCGCCATGCCGTTCCTGATCATTGCGGTCGAGGGCGCGCTGCGTGGCGCCGACCCCCGATACGAGGAGGCCGCCACCACCCTCGGGGCCAGCCGGTGGACCACGTTTCGCCGGGTCACCCTGCCGATCGTCGCCCCCGGGATCGCCGCCGGTTCGGTGCTGTGCTGGGCGCGGGCGCTCGGCGAGTTCGGAGCCACCATCACCTTCGCCGGCAACTTCCCCGGCCGTACGCAGACCATGCCGCTCGCCGTCTACCTCGCCCTGGAGCAGGACTTCGACGCCGCGATCGTGCTGAGCCTGCTGCTGCTGACCGTGTCAGTGGTGATTCTCGCCGGGCTGCGGGAGCGCTGGGTCGGTGGTCTGCGGTGACCACGCAGCGACGGGCCGGCCCCGGCCCCGGCCCCGGCCCAGGGCCGGCGGCGGCGCTCGACGCACATCTGGTGGTCCGCCGCACCGGGTTCACCCTCGACCTGCGGCTGACCGTCGCCGCTGGGGAGGTGGTCGCGCTGCTCGGGCCCAACGGCGCCGGCAAGACCACGGCGTTGCGGGCCCTCGCCGGACTGCAGCCGCTGCACGCCGGCCACCTGCGCCTCGGCGACCGGGTACTGGACCAGCCGGACACGGGGTTGCTGGTGGCACCGGAGCACCGGCCGATCGGCGTGGTCTTCCAGGACTATCTGCTGTTCCCGCACCTGAGCGCACTGGAGAATGTGGCGTTCGGGCCGCGTAGCCACGGCGTGCCGCGTCGCGTCGCGCGGGACGCGGCGGCTGGCTGGCTGGACCGGGTCGGGCTGACCGGACACGCCCGACGCCGGCCCCGGGAACTGTCCGGCGGGCAGGCGCAGCGGGTCGCGTTGGCCCGAGCGCTCGCCGTACGCCCGCAACTGCTGCTGCTCGACGAGCCGCTCGCCGCGCTCGACGCCCGGACCCGGGCGGAGACCCGCGCCCACCTGCGGCAGCACCTCGCCGCGCACACCGGCGTCGCCATGCTGGTCAGCCACGACCCGTTGGACGCGATGATGCTCGCCGACCGGCTGGTGATCGTCGAGGACGGTCGGCTGGTGCAGTCGGGTGACGCGGCCACCGTCACCGCCCGCCCGCGCAGTGACTACGTGGCCCGGCTGGTCGGGCTCAACCTCTACCGGGGCAGCGGGGACGGGAGCAGCGTCACGCTGCCCGGCGGCTTCCGGCTGGTCGCCGCCGAGCCGCAGCGCGGCGACGTGTTCGTGGCGTTCCCACCGTCGGCGGTGGCGCTCTACCGGCAGCGTCCGGACGGCAGCCCGCGCAACTCGTGGCCGGCCACCGTCAGCAGTGTCGCCCGCAACGGCGACCGGCTGCGGGTCGAGCTGGCCGGGCCGTTACCAGTAGGAGTGGACGTCACCGCGGCGGCGGCCGCGCACCTCGACCTGCGTCGCGGCGAGCGGGTGTGGGCGACCCTCAAAGCGACCGAGGTGGCCGGGTATCCGGCAGACCCGGACCGTACGATTCTCGGTGGAAGCCATGCTTCCGACGGCAATTCGTCTCCAGGAGGGAATCCAGGTGAGCACCGGGGTCGAGACGCGTGAGTTCCAGGCCGAGGCACGCCAGCTCTTGCAGCTGATGGTTCATTCGATCTACTCGAACAAGGACATCTTCCTGCGCGAGTTGATCTCGAACGCCTCCGACGCGCTGGACAAACTGCGCTTGCAGGCGCTGGTCGACAAGGATCTCGACGTCGACACGTCGGACCTGCACATCGAGGTCGAGGCCGACCGCGAACAGCGCACCCTCACTGTGCGGGACAACGGCATCGGCATGTCGCGGGACGAGGTGGTCAGCCTGATCGGCACGATCGCCAAGTCCGGCACGGCCGAGCTGCTGCGCAAGATGAAGGAATCCAAGGAAGCCGCCGCGCAGGAGCTGATCGGGCAGTTCGGCGTCGGCTTCTACGCCACCTTCATGGTCGCCGACCGGGTCGTCCTGACCACCCGGCGGGCCGGGGAGACCGAGGCGACCCGCTGGGAGTCGTCCGGCGAGGGCACCTACACCATCGAGACGCTCGACGGGGCGCCCCAGGGCACCACGGTCACCCTGCACCTCAAGCCCGAGGACAAGGACGACCAGCTGCACGACTACACCGACGAGTGGAAGATCCGGGAAATCGTCAAACGGTACTCGGACTTCATCGCCTGGCCGATCCGCACCACTACCGAGCGTCCCGGTGAAGCCGACGGTGAGACCACCAGCGAGGTGGTCACCCTCAATTCGATGAAGGCGCTGTGGGCGCGGCCCCGTTCCGAGGTCACCGACGACGAGTACAAGGAGTTCTACAAGCACGTCAGCCACGACTGGAACGATCCGCTCGACATCATCCACATGAAGGCCGAAGGCACCTTCGAGTACGAGGCGTTGCTGTTCGTGCCGGCGCAGGCGCCGTTCGACCTGTTCATGCGGGATGCCCGGCGCGGCGTGCAGCTGTACGTCAAGCGCGTGTTCATCATGGACGACTGCGAGGCGCTGATCCCGGAGTACCTGCGGTTCATCAAGGGTGTCGTCGACGCGCAGGACCTTTCGTTGAACATCAGCCGGGAGATCCTGCAGCAGGACCGGCAGATCCAACTGATCCGGCGTCGGCTGGTGAAGAAGGTGCTCTCCTCGCTCAAGGAGCTGATGGACAACGACGCCGACCGGTACCGCACGTTCTGGACCCAGCTCGGCCGGGCGGTGAAGGAAGGCCTGCTCAACGACTACGAGAACCAGCGGGCGATCCTGGACATCTCGTCGTTCGCCTCGACCCACGACCCGGAGCAGTTGACCACCCTGGCCGGGTACATCGAGCGGATGAAGGACGGCCAGGGGGACATCTACTACATGACCGGCGAGTCCCGGACGATGATCGAGAACTCGCCGCACATGGAGGCGTTCAAGGCCAAGGGGTACGAGGTCCTGCTGCTCACCGACCCGGTCGACGAGATGTGGGTCGAGTCGGTCGCAGACTACGACGGCAAGAAGCTGCGGTCGATCGCCAAGGGCCAGGTCGACCTGGCCGGCGACGACGACACCGCCGAGTCCGACCCGGAGCGGGAACAGCAGAAGGAAACGTACGCTCCGCTGCTGTCCTGGTTGGGCAAGACGCTCGACGAGCAGGTCAAGGAGGTACGGCTCTCCACCCGGCTGACCACCTCGCCGGCCTGCCTGGTCGGCGACGCCGCGGACATGACCCCGGCGCTGGAACGGATGTACCGGGCGATGGGCCAGGACGGGCCGAAGATCAAGCGGATTCTGGAGCTGAACCCGACCCACCCACTGGTCACCGGGCTGCGTGAGGCGTACGGTGCCCGCGCCGACGATCCGGCGCTGGCCGAGACCGCCGAGCTGCTGTACGGCACCGCGCTGCTCGCCGAGGGCGGTGAACTCGACGACCCGGCCCGGTTCGCCAAGCTGCTCGCCGACCGACTGGCCCGTACCGTCTGAACCGCCGCACGTCGGGGTCCCCCGGTGGGTAGATGCCCGCCGGGGGACGCCCGCCGGACGGGACCGCCACGGCTCAGGCGGTGATCGTCGCTTCGGCGGCGATCGCCTGGTCGACGGCGGCGGCGACGTGCAGCCGGCTGGTCGGGAAGAGCAGCAGCGGGGTGTCCTCCTGACGGACCAGCAGCTCGATCTCGGTGCAGCCGAGCACCACGCCCTGCGCGCCGGCGGCGATCAGCCGCTCGATCACCTTGAGGTACCTGGCCCGGGACGACTCGCTGACCACTCCGAGGCACAGCTCGTCGTAGATGACCGAGTGGACCATCTTGCGGTCTGCGGCGTCGGGCACCAGGACGGTCAGGCCGTGGCCGGCCAGCCGGTTACGTAGGAAGTCCTGCTCCATGGTGAAGGCGGTGCCGAGCAGACCGACCGTGTGCAGCCCGTGGCTGCGGACCGCGTCAGCGGTGACGTCGGCGATGTGCAGCAACGGGATGTCGATCGCGGCGGCGACCTGGTCGGCGACCTTGTGCATGGTGTTGGTGCACAGCAGCAGCAGGTCGGCGCCGGCCGCTTCGACCCGCCGGGCCGCGTCAGCGAGCAGGTCGGCGGCTTCGTCCCACTCGCCGACCGCCTGCCGTCGTTCGATGTCGGCGAAGTCGACCGAGTAGAGCACGCACCGTGCCGAATGGTGCCCACCCAGCCGGTCACGGACCAGCTCGTTGGCGAGCCGGTAGTAGTGTGCGCTGCTTTCCCAGCTCATGCCGCCGAGCATGCCGATCGTCATCATGCTGCCATCGTGCCACCGGGTGCCCGGGTACCGGGCGGATATTCGTCGGCGGACATCGACCCGGTTGGCGGCTGTCGCGGACGTCCGGGTATTGACTATTGTGGACTCATCTTTCGCGGACTACCGGCAGCTGTCCGAACATCAGGCGTGCCACCTGCGATGACCCAGCGACGGGCGGGAGGGACCGTGGTGCCCAGGGACGTACCGGTACGGCGGATCGGCATGCGTGAGGTCGCTCGGGCTGCTGGCGTATCGGTCTCCACCGTGGCCAACGTGCTGAGCCGACCGTCGATCGTCGCGCCGGCGACCCGCCGCCGGGTGGAGGCCGTCATCGAGTCCGTCGGCTATGTGCCGAACGGTCCGGCCCGGCAGCTGCGCGGCCGGCCCAGCCCGATCGTCGCCAGCGTCACCCTTGACCTGGCCAACCCGTTCTACGCCGAGGTCAACCGGGGCATCGAGGACGAGCTCGCCGAGCACGGCTGTCTGGTGCTGGCCTGCAGCACAGACCTGCGCCCAACCAAGGAGCGGCAGCTGCTGAAACTGCTGCAGACCCAGGCCGTACGGGGCGTCATCATCGCGCCGGTCGGTGCGGACCCGGCGCCGCTGTTGTGGATGAGCCAGCACGGGATGGCGGTCGTGCTGATCGACCATCCGCGCGCAGGGCTTGATTTGTGCGCGGTCGCGGTCGACGACGTCGCCGGTGGCCGGCTGGCCGGTGAGCATCTGGTCGGGCTGGGGCACCGCAGGATCGCGTTCCTCGGCGGCACCCGGGACGCCGGGCCGGTGGCCCGCCGTCGCGACGGCGTACGCAGGGCGCTGGCCGCCGCCGGTCTCGACCCGGCGACGGGGTTGCTGGACGTCCGCGTACCGCTGCATCCGCCGCCGCTGGTCGAAGCCGCCGCCTCGGCGTCGGCGCTGATTCTCGCCGCGACCCCGCCGGTGACCGCGGTGGTCTGTCTCAACGACACGGCGGCGCTGGGCCTGCTGGACGGGTTTGCCGCAGCCGGTGTCCGGGTGCCGGCGGACATCTCGGTCGTCGGCTACGACGACCTGCCGTTCGCCCGCCGGCTGGCGCCTGCGTTGACCACGGTCAGCCAGCCGAAGTATCGGCTGGGCCGGGCCGCCGCCGAACTGCTGATGGACGAGGCCAGGCCGGGGCACGTTCACCGGGAGATCGGGTTCCGCCCGACGCTGGTGGTCCGCGCCTCGACCGCCCCGCCGTCCGACGCGTCGAAACGCATCGACTGATAGCTATTGCCTCCGGCCGGGGTGCGGACGTAGCTTGTTGGCACACCGTAGAGCGCCGAGCCGGTCCTCGTACCCCCGGTTTACAAACGTTGCAACAGCGCGCCGCGCACGCCCCCGCTCCGGGTCCGTGCGCTCGGGCAGGCGCGCCTCGCCCCGGGACTTCCCGGGCTCAACCTGAGGTAGGTCATGAGAAGAAGACTCTTTGTCCTCGGCGCTGCCCTGATTACCTTCGTCGCGTCGATCCTGCTCGTCGTGCGGCCGGCCAGCGCGGCCGTCGGCCTGCACATCAGCGGCACCGACATCGTCGAGGCCAACGGCCAGCCGTTCATCATGCGCGGGGTCAACCACCCGCACGTCTGGTACACCGGCGAGACCGACTCGTTCGCCGACATCAAGGCGCTCGGTGCCAACACCGTACGGGTGGTGCTGGGCAGCGGCCAGCGCTGGGGTCCGTCCAACGACGTCGCCGACGTGATCGACCTGTGCAAGCGGAACCGGATGATCTGCGTGCTCGAGGTGCACGACACCACCGGGTACGGCGAGGAAGGTGCCGCCGCCTCGCTCGACCAGGCCGTCGACTACTGGATCAGCCAGAAGAGCGCGCTGGTCGGCGAGGAGAACTACGTCGTCATCAACATCGGCAACGAGCCGATCGGCAACGTCGACGCCGGCCAGTGGACCGCCGCCACGGTCGACGCCATCGGACGGATGCGGGCCAACGGCTTCGAACACCTGCTGATGGTCGACGCGCCGAACTGGGGCCAGGACTGGCAGAACGTCATGCGGGCCGACGCCCAGACGGTGCTGGACGCGGACAGCCACGGCAATACCGTGCTGTCGATCCACATGTACGCGGTCTACAGCAGCGCCTCGTCGATCGTGAGTTATCTCGACGACTTCGAGGCCAACGGGTGGCCGCTGGTGATCGGCGAGTTCGGCTGGCAGTTCAACTCCGGCGAGGTGGACCACGACACGATCCTGGCTGAGGCGCAGGCCCGTGGCCTCGGCTACCTCGGCTGGTCGTGGAGCGGCAACACCGACCCGATCCTCGACATGGTGCTCAACTTCGACCCGAACCAGATGACCACCTGGGGTGAGCGGATCTTCAACGGACCGAATGGCATCAGCTCCACCTCCCAGGAGGCCAGCATCTTCGGCGGTACGCCGCCGACGACTGCCCCGCCGACGACTGCCCCGCCGACGACTGCCCCGCCGACCACTGCCCCGCCCGGCGGCGGAGCCTGCACTGCCAGCTACCGGGTCGTCGGCCAGTGGCCGGGTGGTTTCCAGGGTGACGTCCGGGTCACCGCCGGCAGTTCGGCGATCAGCGGCTGGGTGGTGACCTGGAGCTTCGCCGACGGCCAGACCGTCAATCAGGCCTGGAACGCTACCGTCACCAACAGCGGGTCCAACGTGACTGCCCGCAATGTCAGCTACAACGGCAGCCTCGGCGCCGGGGCCGGCACGACGTTCGGCTTCATCGGGTCCTGGAACGGCACCAACAGCGTTCCGACGCTGACCTGCGCCGCGGCCTGACACAACAGCGCGGCACGCGGCCTGACGTGCAGCCTGGCCACCAGGAGCTGGTGGGTCGGGGACGACAGTCGTCCCCGACCCACCAGCTCAGCCGCCGAGCGTGGTCAGCTCGGACACCACCACGTTGGCCAGTGCCCGGCCGTCGCGGCGGACCTGGCGCAGGTACCACTTCTGGATCGGGGCGTGGGTGGTCTTGGCGAACTGCCAGGGCCCGCGCGGGCTGGTGAGCTGCCCCAGCCCGGCGATCGCCGTGTTGATCTCCGCCGGTGTCGGGTTGACCCCGGCCGCGGTGATCGCCCGGTCCAGCACGGCCGCCGCGTCGTACGACGCCATCACGATCGAGGTGGGGGTCCGGCCGGGGTAGGTGGCGTTCCAGGCGGCGACGAACTCCCGGTTGGCCGCGTTGTCCAGGTCGGGGGAGTAGTTCAGCCCGTTGTAGATTCCTTCCGCCGCAGTGCCCTGCGCATCGAGGCTCGCCGGTTCGGTCACGAAGCCCGCCGCGTAGAGCGGCAGGTCGGCGACGTCCGACTCGGCGTACTGCTGGACGAAGGAGATGGCGCTCTGGGCGTCGAAGAAGCAGTAGATCGCGTCGGCACCGGTCTGGGCGATCTCGTCGAGGTACGGCCCGAAGTCGGTGGTGCCCGGGAACGGGGAGAAGACGGCCTGCCCGGTGGGGTTGGCGATCCGGCCACCAAGCGACTTGAAGGTGTCGACGAAGCCGCGCAGCTCGTCGCGGCCACCCTGGAAGTCCGGCCCGATGGCGTACACGCGGCCGTTGCCGACCTCCTGCTTGACGAACGGTGCCATGGCGACGCCGGGCTCTTCGGAGAGCAGGTTGGTGTGCCAGACGTACGTCACGTCGTCCAGCTCGGGCCGGCCCAGCCCGCCGACGAGCGGCACCTGGTGTTCGTTGATCAGCGGCAGGATCGCGGTGACGTTTCCGCCGTTGATGATGCCGGTGATCGCGGAGACGCCGTCCTGCTCCAACAGCCGGGTGGCCGACTCGACGGCCACCCCGCTCTCGTACCCCTCGTCGCCGATGACCATTTCGGCCGGGTGGCCGCCGAGCTGGCCATCGTGCATGTCCAGGTAGAGCTGGAACCCGTCGCGTAGCTCGTCACCGGGTGCTTCGAGCTGGCCGTCGATGTTGGCGAGCATGCCGACCTTGATCAGCTGCGGCGTTTCGCCCGATCCGCCGAAGCATCCGGCGGTGCTGACGGCCAGGACGCCGGTCAGGCCGGCGGCGAGCAGCCGACGACGGGCGGAGCGGGCGGCGGCGTGGGGGCGTGTCCACCAGGTCGGGCGTCGCATGCCGATCACAGGGCCCGCAGCAGTTCGGCACGGACCGCCGGGGTGAGCGCCTCGCCCATCCGGTTCGCCAGGTCGGTCATCTCATACGAGACCTGGCCGACGTCACACGTGGGGGAGGCGAGCACGAGCAGCGACGCCCCGTCGCTGAACGACATGCAGAACATGAATCCGCCGTCCATCTGGGTCACGTTGGAAATCACCGTTCCCGCCTCGAAGAAGCGGGCCGCCCCGACGAGCAGGGCGATGAGGCCGCTGCCGGTGGCGGCGAGCTGGTCGGCCCGGTCCCGGGGCAGGCCGTAGTTGTGCGCGAGGACCAGCCCGTCGGTCGAGATGGCAAGGGCATGGCTGACCTCTGGGGTCTGACTGACGAAGTTCTGCAACAACCAGCTCAGATCGTTCGGGCTCGTCACGGTGGCGCTCCAGGTCGGGGAAGGTGGGAGGGTCGACGTCAGGCGGAGGTGGGGGCGCGACGCCCGGCCACGCCCTTGGCGTAGGCCGACATCGCCGCCGACACGGCGCCCGGGTCGAGCTTGCGGGGCGCGTCGGATGCGGGCTGCGGCGCGTCGGGGATCAGGTGGTGCTGCGGCACGCGGCGCGGCAACCCGACCTGGTCGGCTGCGCTCGTGGCGGTGGTGGTCGCGGCGGTGGTGACTGCGGTCGTGGCAGCCGTCCACCGTTCACCTTCGTCGTTCGGCCAGGTGACGATCACCGAATCGCCGTCCATCGCCGTCTTGAACCAGCCGTTGACCGAACGCCGCGCCTCGGCCACCGCCGTTCCCGCTGCTGCGGCCGTCGGTAGGGCGGACACCGGCCGCGTGGGGGCGGGTACGGACGCCGACGCGGATGCCGCTGCCGGCACCGGCGGGGGTGGGGGTGACGGCGCGGGCGGGGGTGCCGGCGCCGACTCGGGTGCGGGTGTCGGGCGGAACAGCGGCGCTGGCGCCTTCACCGTGGCCCGGCCGGCGTTGATCACCGGCCGGTCGCCGCCGAAGGCCGCCGGTACGGTCGGCCGACCGCCGACCAGCGACGGCCGGGCATGCCCGGTGAGGGCCGGCGTCGGCTCGGGAGTCTGCACCGGCCGGCGGGTGATGACCGAGGCGGGCATCATGATCTCGGCGACCGTGCCACCGGATGCTCCGGGACGCAGCTCGACCCGGACGCCGTGCCGGGCGGCCAGCCGGGCGACGACGCTGAGACCCATCGCCCGTACGCCCGACACGTCCACCGTCCCAGGGCTGGCGAGCTGGGCACTGAGCTGGGCACACCGCTGCTCGGAGAGCCCGACCCCCTGGTCGACCACCTCGACGATGGCCCGGTCGGACAGCGCGTGCCCGGTGACCATCACCTCGGTCTCCGGCGGCGAGTACCTGGTCGCGTTGTCCAGCAGTTCGGCGAGCAGATGCGCGACCTCGTCGACGGCCGCACCGGCGACGGACAGCTCCCGGTCGACCGTGCCGATCCGTACCCGGGTGTAGTGCTCGATCTGGGAGAGCGCGGCCTGGATCACGTTGTCCAGCGGTACCGCTTCCCGCCGTACCCGGGAAATGCCGGAGCCACCGAGCACCAGCAGGCTCTGGTTGATCCGCGCCATCCGGGTGGCGAGGTGGTCCAGTTGGTAGAGCTGTTCGAGCCGGTCCGGGTCGGTCTCGTCGCGCTCCACGCGGTCGACCTGCGCCAGCATCGCGTCGACCAGTCGCTGCTCGCGTCGGGACAGGTGGACGAAGATCTCCGAGACGTTGGCCCGCAGCACCGCCTGTACGCCGGCGACCCGTACCGCCTCGCGGTGCAGCGCGCGGGTCGCGGTCGCCACCTCGGCGATCTCGTCGGTGCCGGTGATCGGGAACTCCGACACCGACCGGTCGGCCACCTCGTCGGGCTGGACGGTGCCGGGCGCGGCGGCGTCGAGTTCGCGGACCACGGCCGGCAGCCGGTCGTACGCCACGGTGGTCACGATGTTGCGGAGGCTGCGGAGCCGCTTGGTGATCCGCCGGGCCACCACACCGGTGAGCGCTGCGGTGAGGACCAGCACGAGGAGGATGCCGACACCCTGCAGCACTGCGGCGTAGAGCCGCTGCTGACGCTCGGCCGCCACCGCGTCGGCCACCGCGGCGTCCATCTGGCGCTGGATCCCGAACAGCTGACCGATCCACCCCTCGGTGGCCTCGACCCAGGCGTCCGCGTTGATCCCGAACCGCTCGCCGGGCAGGGTCCGCCCCACCTGGTCCTGCAGGCGCTGACCGGCGACGACCTGCGGGTCGGTGCCGATCTGCTCCCAGCGCACCACCCATTCCTGATCGGCGAGCTCGAGGAACGAGTTGCTGGCCTCGACGAACCGGGCCTGCGCCTCGGCGCTCTCCTGCTGACCCGCGGCGGTCAGCGGGCTGCCGAGACTGCGCAGCACGATGATTTGCTGCTGCCCGATGGCCTCGCTCGCCTCCGACACCGCGACCGCCGCCCGGACCAGGTCGGCGGTGGCCGCCGAGTTCTCGGCGACCACCGAGGTGCGGAAGGCGAGCAGGTCGGCGATGAGGATCCGGTAGCTGAAGGCGATTGCCGACAGTGACACGCGTGGGCTGGAGCGGACCTGTTCGCGAACGGTGGTCAGCGCGTCCAGCCCGGCGTCGACCCGGCGTAGGACCGGGTTGTCCCCCGTCACCTCGGTCCGCTGCTGCTGGAACGTGGCGACCGCCGCGTCGGTCCGGGCGACCTGCTGCGCGTAGCTGTCGCTGGCAGTCTCCCGGTCGGCGGTCAGCTCCACGGCGGCGACCACCCGCTCGGCCTGCAACGCGCGGGCGAGCGTGCCCGCCTCTGCGGATAGCTGTACCAGGTCGGTGACCCGGTTCGTGTTGATCACCTGCCGGACGGTGCCCTGCAGGGCGATTCCGGCGAATCCGATGACGGCGACCAATGGTACGGCCACCAGGAGCCGGAGCAGGCGGACGATGCTGCCGCGGGTCAACCACCGGCGGCGGTGGTCACCGGAGCGGGTGTGCGCCGCGCCTGCTGACAAGGCCCGTGTCACGCGAACTCCGTCCTCTTGCGTTTGCGTTGTCGACGTCGGCCACCGCAGGCGCCAGGTAAGGATGGGGCGAGGGCCCAACGGCTCGTCTACCCATGTCAGGGCGCATTCCTACCATGGCGTTGATGACACCTTCTAGACTCCTGGTCGGCTGCTGGCGCGGATTGACGCGCTGGTCACCTCCGCGACGCGCAACGGCTGATGTCCGCCTGCACTGATCGATAGATCGATTGGCCGTACGGGTGATTACGTGCTGGCTGCGATCTTGTACGTCGGTGCCTGCCGGTAGGTCCTACGCTGCCGCAGGTGCGCAGGGCGAACAGTCCGGTCGTCGGTTCGTGGCAGGCGCCCACCCTCGACATCGGACGGCGGCGGATGTTCGGCCTGCGGGTGCGGGCGTCTTGCCCACCGGCGTCAGTGCGGGACCAGGCCGTTCTGGTACGCCCACACCACGGTCTGCAGCCGGTCCCGTACCCCGATCTTTGCCATCGCCCGCCCCAGATGCGACTTGACGGTGCTGGTCTCGATGAACAGCTCGTCGGCGATCTCGTTGTTGGACAGGCCCTTGGCGAGCAGCCGGACGATCTCCGCCTCCCGGGGGGTCAGCTGCTGCGCGGCCGCCGACTCGGGTGACGTCGCCGGACGTCGCCGGGCGAACTCGGCGATCACCCGGCGGGTCACCGTCTGGTCGACCAGACCGTAGCCGGCCGCCAGCCGGCGGATCGCGTCGATCAGGTCCTCGGGCTCGCAGTCCTTGAGGATGAAGCCGCTGGCCCCGGCCTCGAGCGCGCCGAAGACGTACTCGTCGAGGTCGAACGTGGTCACCACCAGGATGGCCGGTGCCGACCCGGCCGCGTCGGCGAGGATCTGCCGGGTCGCGGTGAGCCCGTCCCCGCCGGGCATCCGCACGTCCATGCAGATCACGTCGGGGCGAAGCCGCCGGGCGGCGGTGACCGCCGATGACCCGCTCGACGCCTCCGCCACCACCTCGATGTCGGCGGCCTGCTCCAGCAGCACCCGGAAACCGGCCCGGACCACCGCCTGGTCGTCCACCAGCATCACCCGGATCGTCCCGGCACCGGCGTCAGCCCCGGCCTCCGCAGTGGTCACGACCGCTCACCTTCGTTGTCCGTCAGCGTCACAGTGACAGACCAGCCGCCCTCAGCGGTCGGCCCGGCCGCGAACCGGGCACCGATCGCCTGGGCCCGTTCCCGCATGCCGACCAGCCCGACGCCGCTGCTGGTCCGTACCGCCGGCTCCGGGCGTCGGGCCGGCGGGGCGTTCACCACCGCCAGCGACACCTCACGCGGCAAGTACCGCAGCGTGACCCGGACCGGCGCGCCCGGCGCGTGCTGCCGGGCGTTGGACAGCGCCTCCTGCACCGTCCGGTAGAGCGCCACGTCGGCGATCGGCGGCACCGGGCGGGGCGTCCCGTCGACAGTGAACTCGACCGGCGTACCCAGGTTCCGGGCGGTCCGGAGCAGCTCGTCGAGTACAGCCAGCCCGGGTACCGGAATGGTGACCTCGCCGTCGGTGTCCTGGCCGTCACCGTCGGTCCGGTCCGCCGGGCCGGCCCGCAGCACCCCGACGACCAGTCGCAGATTGTCCAACGTCGCCTTGCCCTGCGTCCGGATCCAGGCCACCCCCTCCTTTGCCGCAGCCGGATCCCGGTCGATCAGCTGCTGCACCGCCGCCGCCTGCACCACCATGCCGGACAGATGGTGCGCGGCGACGTCGTGCAGTTCCCGGGCCATCTGGGTGCGTTCCGCACCGATCGCCGCCCGTACCTTCGCCTGCTGGGTCCGGGCCGCCTCGGCGGCCTGCTGACGGAGCAACCGCACGTAGCGTCGGTGGGTGGCCACGTAGCTGCCGACGAACGCGCCGCCGAGGTAGGACAGCGCGCTCGACCCGGCCGGGCCGACCGCCGGCAGCAGCAGGCCGGACGATGCCGCCGCGGCGGTGCCGACCGCCGCCGCGGTCTCGACAGCGGCCGCCGCGCCGACCAGCGCGAAGGACCGCCGGGCCGGCAGCAGACCCCCGATGGTGTACGCCACGACGAACGGCGCGAACCCCCGGATCGTCGCGTCCGGTGGCGACGACGCGATCATCACGACCTGGACGCCGACCACGGCGGCCAGGCAGACCAGCGGGCGGACCCGGCGCAGACACAGCAGCAGGGCCTGCCCGACGCCGAGGGAGATCAGCAGCCACTCCCGCGCCGGGGTGAGCGCCAACGCGTCCGGCGGCGTCACCACCCAGAACAGCGCCGCCAGCATCGTGAACGTCAGCACGGCGACGCCAGCCGCGAGCAGAAAGTCACGGACAAACGGCCGGCCCTCGATGTGGTCGTTCATCGTCGGCATCCTCTGTTCCAGGTCGTGACGGGCCGCGACAGGGGGTCTGGCCGGCGTCGGGTTGACGGTTCGTGCTGTCAGTAGGAGATGTTCGGCGCGAGCAGCATGAACTCGATAGCGAACCACCCCGTACCGGCGAGGGCCAGCAGAACCAGGGTGCTGCCGGCGGTGCGCGACCAGCCGACCCGACGACGGACGTCGTCGACCAGGCGGACCGCCGCCGGGATGACCCCGAGCAGGCCGATCAGCTGGAACAGCTGCACGGTACGCAGCGGGACGGCGGAGAGATCCTCCAGGTTCATGATCAGCACCAGACCCACCGCCCAGCTGGCCAGCGCGAGCAGGGCACTGCCGACAGCGACCCGGCTCAGCACCCGAGCGGTGCGTCCGGCCCGGTCGCGGGGCGCCCGGCGCAGGACCCGCCGGCCGATCGCCCCGACCGGCCAGGCGAGGACGGTGAGCAGCAGGACCACCGCCGACGCCCCGATCACGCCGAGGGCCAGCACGGTGCCACGGGCCGGTTCGACCGGCAGCAGCGTGAACGCGGAGTCGAAGGCGATCGCCTCCACCTTGCCGCCGGCCGCCCGCATCGCGACGGTGTGCTGACCGCCCACCTTACGCCAGACCCACGGCTCGATCTCTTCGTAGACGGCAGCGGAATCGGACAGCGGACGCGGCTCGAACAGCAGGTGGCCGTCGTCACGGACGCTCACCGTGGTCCGCCCGGTCAGGCCGATCAGGGTCAGGAAGTTGCTCCGGACGGTGCGGGAGCTTTCGTACGTGCCGGCGGCCATCGCGGCCCGCTCGGCGGAGCCGGCCGGCGCGTTGGACACCGCCGCCGCTGCTTCTGCAGCCGGCGTCGCCGCCGGGAAGTAGCGGTCGGCGAACTGTTCGGTCAGGGCCCGCCGCAGCTCGTGGTTGGCCAGCGCCGACGTACCGGTGCTGTTCAGCGAGACGAAGAAGCCGGCGCCTTCCTCCGGGTAGATCTGCAGGTGGCTGTGGAAGTAAAGGGTGTCGCCGCCGTGCCCGATGATCCGCCGGCCGTTGCGGCTCTCGTCGAAGAACCCGAGAGTCATGCGGGGGCCGGCGGCGAGCGTACCGAGCGACGCGGCGTCCAGCGCCGGTCGGTGCATCAGGTCGAGCGTCGCCGCGTCCAGCAAGGGCTGGTCACCGACCGGTTCACCCAGGTGGGCGAGCATGAACCGGGCCATGTCCGGGGCGGAGGCGCTCATCGCCCCGGCCGGCGGGGTGCCGACGATCTCGAACGGGCCGGCTGGGGCGGACGCGGTGGCGTACCCCTGCGACATGCGGCCGGCCAGCGGCGCGGGCAGCGGCTGGGCGAAGGACGACGACGTCATGCCGAGCCGGTCGAAGATGTTGCGCTGGACGTACTCCTCGAACGGGACGCCGCTGACCCGCTCGACGATGTAGCCGGCCAGCGAGTTGCCGTAGTTGGAGTACGCCGGCACGGTGCCCGGCCGGAAGATCTGCTCCGGCGGGTCGGTGACCAGCGCTTCGCGCAGATCGGCCCGGGTGCCTTCCTGCCCGATCAGGCCGGCGATCCGCTCCTCGAAGCCGGGGGTGTGGGTCAGCAGGTGCCGCAGGGTGATCGGCTCGTCGAAGCTGCGGGGGAGGTCGAAGTCGAGGTAGCGGTCGATGTCGGTGTCGAGGTCGAGACGGCCGTCCTGAACGAGTCGCATGACGGCGGTGGCGGTGGCGAGTTTCGACACCGAGCCGATCCGGAACAGGTGCTGCTCCGGATCGACCGGCACCGCTGTGTCGCCGGTGCCGGTGTCGGCGTGGCCGTACCCCCGGGTGGTGACGATCTTGCCGTCGTGGACGACGGCGACGGTGGCCCCGGCGATGTCGTTACGCTCCAGCGCGGCCGGGAGCACGTCGTCGAGCCATGCGTCGACGTCACCGCCGTCCAGCGCGGCCGGTTCGACGGCTGCGGCCGGGGTGCCGGTCGTCGGGGCGGCGTCGGGCGGGGCGGCGCCCGCACCGCACCCGGCGACGCTCGCGCCGACGGCGACCGCGATCGCCAGGGCGGCGCCGACGCGCCGCAGTCGGCCGGTGGGCCAAGGCAGGTACGACCGGTATGCGGTCTGCTCTGATGCATTGCTCTGGGTCATGCACAACAGCCTGCTGTGGCGGCCCGGCCAGGCCATCTGACGCAGGGCCACATTCGACTTACGACCTTGGTAGGAGGTCGGATCAGCCTCCGGTAGGCGGCTCGGGTCGTGGCTGCGCCGGCCCGGGCCGGTCTGATCGCCGGGTGAACAGGTCGAGCAGGTCGCCGATCTGCCGGCTTGCTTCGGCGGGGTGTCGGAAGTGCCCGGTCGGATCGACGGTGTACTGGTTCCGGCGGCCGACCCGGGTGCGGTGCAGGTAGCCGGCGGCCTCCAGGTCGGCGACGATGCCCTGGGCCGCGCGTTCGGTGATCCCGACGGACGTGGCGACGTCACGCAGCCGCACCGTCGGGTCCCGGGCGATGGCAAGCAGCACGTGCGCATGGTTGGTGAGGAAGGTCCAGCCGCGGGTGGTTGGCCGCGCGCCGGGCTCGGCTGATGCTGGCACCGACATCACAGACCCGCCGTCCCCTCGTCGTCGCGCGGCCTCTCAGACGCAATATACGTAGGACAGTACGTGAAAGTGGGATCGTAGGTCCGGCCGTTCGCCGCCTGTCGGGGGGCTGGTCGGCCCTTGACATGCGAACCACGCTTCGCGAATACTTGTGCGTAGTTCGAGGGGGAGTACCCGCGTACCACCGCGTCGTCGTCAGCACGGGCCCGGACCTGCCGCGCCCCGGCGACGCAGCCACCACCGTCTGGTGGCCCGGGGAGACCTTCGTCCAGTAGCGCCGGCCCTGACCACGGGCCGGTCGGGCGAAAGGTCTGTCCGTTGACCGTTTCCTGGTGGGTCTGGGCCGCGCTGATGCTCGCGGTCGCCGCGATGCTGGCCGTCGACCTGTTCCTGCACCGTGACAACCACGTCATCGGCTTCCGTGAAGCCGCCGCCTGGTCCGGCGTCTGGATCGCCGCCGGCCTGCTGTTCGGCGTACTGTTGTGGGCCTGGCAGGGCGGCGAGGTCGCCGGCACCTACTACGCCGGCTACCTGATCGAGAAGGCGCTGTCGATCGACAACGTGTTCGTCTTCGCGCTGGTATTCAGCTACTTCGCGGTCCCCGCCGCCTACCAGCACAAGGTGCTGTTCTGGGGCGTCATCGGCGCCCTCGCGTTCCGGCTGGTGTTCATCTTCGTCGGTGCCGAGCTGCTGGAGACGTTCTTCTGGACCGCGTACCTGTTCGGCGCGTTCCTCATCTACACCGGCTACAAGATGGCCTTCCGGCACGACGAGCAGACCCCACCGGACCGCAACCCGGTGGTCCGCCTGGTCCGCCGCGTCATCCCCACCGACCCGGCGTACCACGGCGAGAAGTTCTTCACCCGGGTCGACGGCAAGCGTGTCGCGACCCTGCTGTTCGTCGTCCTCATCGCGGTCGAGGCCACCGACCTGATCTTCGCCATCGACTCGATCGCGGCGATCCTGGCCATCAGCACCAGTACGTTCATCGTCTGGACGGCGAACGCCTTCGCCATCCTCGGGCTCCGCAGCCTCTACTTCTGCCTCGCCGGCCTGCTGCGCCGCTTCGTGCACCTGCACTACGGCCTGGCGGTGCTGCTCGCCTTCGCCGGCGTCAAGCTGATCCTCTCCGAGACCCCGGTCGGCAAACTGCCCATCCCGGTCACCCTCGGGGTCATCGTCGCCACCATCGCGGTGTCGATCATCTGGAGCCTGCGCAGCACCAGCGGAACCGGCGACGCCATCGGTGGTGGCGACGGCGTCAGCGGGCCGGGCACCGGTGCCTCCGGTGCCCGACCCGCTGAACCAGCTGATCAACCTGACCGTTCAGTTGTCAGGTGACGGTCCGGCCCGTCGTCAGACGACGGTGCAGGGCGTTCCGTTCAGGGTGAACGCGGTCGGCTCCGCGGTCCCGGAACCGTTGCCGTTGAACCCGATGCTCGCCGTGCCCTGCGGCAGCAGCGTCGAGTTCCACGTCAACGAGGTCGCGGTGACGTCCTGGCCGCTCGTACCGTAGGTGGCGGACCACCCGCTGCCGAACGAGTGCCCGCTGGGCAGGGTGAAGGCCAGGGTCCAGCCGTTGATCGTGCTGGAGCCGGTGTTCGTGATGACGATGTTGCTGGTGAACGTGGAGCCACCGCTGTTGATCGCGTAGGAGACCTGGCAGGTGCCCGCCCCCGTCGGGGTGTTGACGGTGACCGCCGACGAGAACGACGACAGGTTGCCTGCGGCGTCCTCAGCCCGTACCCGGAACTGGTAGCTGGTCCCCGGGGTCAGCCCGGTCGCCGCGAACGAGTTCGTCGCCGAGGTGCCGGCCGGCGCGAACGTACCGCCGCCGGTGGCCCGCTCGAGCTCATAGCCGACCACCCCGACGTTGTCGGTCGACGCGGTCCAGGTGAGCGTGGCCGAGGTCGCGGTCACGCCCGACGCCACCGGGGTGCCGGGGGTCGACGGCGCGACAGTGTCGGTCGACGTGCTACCCGGGTCGGCGTACAGCAGCAGGTTCGGCGACCCGGTGCCGATGCCGGTCAGCACGTTGCTGGTGGCCGCGCTCAGCAGCGCCGCCTTGGCCTGCGCCATCGTCGCGCTCGGGTTGGCCTCCAGATAGCGGGCCACCCAGCCGGTCACGTGCGGAGCGGCCATCGAGGTGCCCGACCAGTTGGAGGCGACCGCGCTGTCGCTGCTGTTGCCGGCCGAGGTGATGTTGTTGCCCGGAGCGAAGACGTCGATGCAGGAGCCGTAGTTGGAGCTGGACCACCGGCCGTCGGTGATGGTGGTCGCGCCCACCACGATGCCGTCCGCCGACCGAGGGTTGTTGCTGCAGGCGTCGCTGTTGTTGTTGCCCGCCGCGAACACCGCCAGCACCCCGGCGTCGATCATGTTCTGGGCGGCCGTGTTCACCACGACACCGTAGTTCTGCAGGCTGAGATTCGCCACCGAGCGCGGCGGTGCGTTCGTCGCCACCCAGTCGATGCCCTCGATCAGGTCCGCGTTGGTGCCGAAGTTGAAGCAGTCCAACACCCGAACGTCGCGGATCTGCACGTCCTTGGCGACGCCGTACGTCGTGCCGCCGACGGTGCCGGCGACGTGCGTGCCGTGGCCGTGGCAGTCCCCCGGACTGTTGCCGTCGTTGACGGCGTCGTAGGCCCACTGCGCCCGGGTGCCGAAATCGTCGTGCGTGGTCCGGATCCCGCTGTCCAGGACGAACACGGTGGTCCCGGTGCCGTCGGTGTCGTAGCTGAACTCCTGGTCGAGCGGGAGGTTCCGCTGGTCGACGCGGTCCAGACCCCACGACGGGGGATTGGGCTGGGTGGTCGCGCCACCGCCGGTCACCACGGGCTCGACGGCCTGGATCACCGCGTCGGCCTGGACGTACTCGACGTTCGGGTTGGCGCGCACCGCCTCAAGGGCGTCGGCGTCAAGCTTCGCGGAGAAGCCGTTCAGCACCGTCGCGTACGGGTGAACCTCCCGGCCACCGGCCCGCTCGGCGACCACCACAGGGTCGTTCGCCGCGCCGCCGGTGAGTGGCTGGTCCTTGAGAACGACAATGTAGCCGCCATTCGGCGTGCCATTCTCGGCAGGCAGCAGGGGAGCAAGAGAAGTCGTCGGTTGTGCCATCGCTGGAGTGGCACCGAAAACTACCAGAAGTGCGGACGTCGCGGCTGTCGCGATTGCCTGGCGACGGTATCGATGCGATCTGGACATAGGAGAAACTGGCCTCCTGGGCGCGGTGACGCATGGACTACCGGTGAATTGACGGCTTGCCCGGCTCGTCAGCCGCCGGGATCACCGGGCGCTGTGGCCGGACAGAGTGCTCGAGCCCCGTCTGCTGCAATGAGAGCACGGGTGTCGGTGTTCGCCAATGCCCAGACTGTTTGAAACCTGAATGAACTATGTTAAGGATGCGGTGTGGCCAGCGACTGTTCACAGGATCGAAAAAAGCGACCGCCCACGTGATTGCTCTCACGTTGCCAAATGATGCACTGGTCGATCTGCACCGGTCGTGCGCCCTCTCGGGGCTGCCGGGCCACGGTGCCGCCGGGGTTGTCATTGAGAGCGGGGGTGGGTCGCCGGCTGCGGGCACCAGCAGCTCAGCAGGGTAGGTGATCCGTCGATCCCGCGACCACCGGTGCTGTCGCAAGTCCGAGAACATCGGCTCAGCCCGGTCGCGGACATAGGGGTCACCGGTACTTTCGGCGCAGTCCGGGGCGGGGTGCATGCCCGTTCACAGTGCGAGTGGTGTCGGGAGTCGGCGATGAGTGGCGAGCAGGTACTGGTGACAGGAGGCTCCGGCTTCGTCGGGGCGCACTGCGTCGTACGGCTGCTGCTGCAGGGGTACCGGGTGCGTACTACGGTGCGTTCGTCGCGTCGTGCCGCCGACGTACGCACGATGCTGCAGGCGGGGGGAGCGGAACCGGGTGACGCGCTCAGCTTCGCCGTGGCCGACCTCACTTCCGATGACGGCTGGGCCGAGGCGGTGACCGGATGCGACTACGTACTCCACGTCGCCTCTCCGGTGCCGCTGGCCGAGCCCCGCGACGAGAACGAACTCATCGGCCCGGCACGCGACGGCGTGCTGCGGGTGCTGGGCGCGGCACGTACGGCCGGGGTCAAACGTACGGTGCTGACGTCGTCAATCGTGACGGTGAAGTACGGTCACCCGGCAGACAAGCGGCTGTTCACCGAACAGGACTGGACCGATCCGGAACAGGGTCAGGTCTCCGCGTACGCGAAGTCGAAGCTGCTCGCCGAACGCGCCGCCTGGGACTTCGTGCGTAACGACGGCCAAGGCATGGAGCTGACGGTGGTGAACCCGGTCGGCATCTTCGGTCCGGCCCTCGGACCGGACAAGTCCCTGTGGTCAGAACAGATCGACCGGATGCTGACCGGACGCCAGCCCGTCCTGGCCCAGATCCACATCGGTGTGGTCGACGTACGGGACGTCGCAGACCTGCACGTACGGGCGATGACCGATCCGGCGGCGGCCGGGGAGCGGTTCCTGGCCAGCGCCGGCACCATGTCGATGCGGGACATCGCGGTATTGCTGCGTACCCGGCTCGGTGACACAGCTGACCGGGTGTCGACGCGGGTGCTGCCGGACTGGGCGGTGCGTCTCGCCGCCAGGTTCAGCCCGCGGATCGCGTTCGTGTTGCCTGAGCTCGGTGCGGTACGCGAGGCGTCGAGCGAGAAGGCTCGTCGGATGTTGGGCTGGCAGCCCCGGCCGGCTGAGGAGGCCGTCATCGACATGGCGAACAGCCTGATCCAACGCTGAGCCCGCTCCCCGCTGCCCGGGTCAGTTCAATAGCCGCTCGGCCCAGTAGATCTGCCGGTCGGGGCCGACGCTGACGAGGGCGACCATCAGGTCGTCGACGGTGGCGGGAGCGGACGCGATCGCGAACTCCGGCGGGGTCTCCGGATGTGCCGGGTGCAGGACGAAGGAGTACGTGACCGGTGTGGCGTCGACCGACGTGACGATGACGACGTCGCCGGAGGAGTAGAAGGCACCATTGACCTCGCGGTCACCGACGCCCTGCAGCCAGGGGTAGCGCTGTTGGACGGCGTTGAGGACGCCGTCCGAGCCTGATCCGACCTGGTCCGGTCTATTCGACCTGGTGGAGATGATCCCGGGCAGGGTGCGGGTCCGTTTGTCGAGCACCGCGATGATCAGCATCGCGCCGGGTTTCGGCTGCGGTGGCGGCGTCCACCTGACCTGGCCGAGGAAGACCTGGGCGCCGTCGGATGGAACTACCAGCTGTTGACCGTCGAAGGCGGCGTCCGCGGTTGCCTGGTCGACCAGCCGCAGTGTCGCAGTTGGCTTCAGGATCTCCGGCCCGTACGGCGACCGATGATGCCACCACCGCCACCCGCCGATGCCGCCTACCAGAGCGAGCACCAGGACGAGCGAGCTGAGCATCCAGGCCGAGCGATGTCTCATGCCGGCCAGTGCAGCACACGAAGGCGAGAACTCGCCAGATCCGACGCCACGGTCACAACTACTGCACCAGCCTGCTCTGCGATCACATCTTCAGGTAGAAGTGATCCTGGGTAGGTTAGGCCATGCCTATGGTTCGGGTATGGGGGAGAAGGAGCAAAGCGGGAAGGGTAGTGATTCCGGTGCCGACACGGCATCGGAGGCAGGGGCTGCCTGGAGTGCGTGGAGTTTCGGGGGAGCTTGGCGGCAGCATGCGCTCGCCCGAGCTCTTTACCTTGAGCACCAAAATCGGCTCCTCTATTCAGACAAAGATGATCCTGGTCTGCAGGAAGCATGCCGGTTCGTCGGTGCCGATGTGGCCCTCGCGCGCCAAGCCGCTGGAAGCGTCTGGCCCTTCAGGGGCTCACCCGAACGGACCTGGTCACACATCCACGCAGCTGAGCTTGTGCTGCTCAAGGTTGCCGATGAGGAGAGGCTGAAGGGCTGGTCGTCATCCGTACTGGAGCTGGCCAAGAAGCGTCTCCACGAGAGTGACTGCAGACTGGTAAAGCTCCGTGAGCTGTGCGGACGAGACGGCATCGGGAGCCGTGAGCACAGGGCGGCGGGCGGTTGGCGTCGGATCTTCACCCGTAAGGCAAGGTGTGCCGAGGCCAACGAACTTCGCTATGCCATGATGGCTGCCCTGATCGGAAGCTACACCGCGATAAATAGTTGGTATTCCCGGGTGCGCGGCGTGCGGAATATCTTGATTTCCGTGACGATGCTCGCCCTGGGGTGTCGGTATCACGTATGACCGGCCGGGTTGTGGTGCGTCGGATTGCACTCTCTACAGTGCGTCGGTGGCGGAGTCGGTGCATGGCCAGTGGCGGCAGCACGCCTCGACCCTAGCCGAGCAGACCTACTCCTACGACCCGTCGGGTCGGTTAACGACGGTCGAGGACACTATCGGCGGCCAGTGCACCACCCGTGGCTACGGTTTCTCGACCAGCAGCAACCGCACTAGTCTGGTCGAGTACGCCCCGGCAGGTGATGGCACCTGCCAGACCGGGACCGCCGCCTCCACCATCACCCACTCGTACGACACGGCGGACCGAATCACGACCGCTGGCACGGTGTATGACGGGCTGGGGCGTACGACGACGGTGCCAGCAGCCGACACCGCCATCTTGGCCGCTGGTGACGTCACGGTCGGCTATCACGTGACCGACCTCGTTGACACGATCAGTCAGGCGGGTCGGACGGTGGACTACGCCTTGGACGTGACCGGCGAACGGGTGCGGTCGTTCACCGACAGTGCTGATGGCACGCCGGTGACGACGGTGCATCACTACGACGACGATGGTGACAATCCGGTCTGGACGCAGGAGAACGTCGACACCTGGACCCGGATCGTGTCTGGCGTCTCCGGGATGGGTGGCATCTGGAACAGCGACAACGGGCAGGTGACGTGGAGGTTGGCCAACCTGCACGGCGACCTGGTCGCCACCATCAACCCCGACGACGCTGGTCTGTCCGCGACCACCGACGCCAGTGAGTACGGCACCCCTCGCAACCCGGACGCGGTCGGCGGTGAGCGGTACGGCTGGCTGGGCGCGAAGCAACGCGCGGCCGACCCCGCCACCGGGCTGATCCTGATGGGCGTCCGCCTCTACAACACCACCACCGGACGGTTCCTCACCGTCGACCCCGTCTACGGCGGCAACGCCAACCCGTACGACTACTGTGCCGGTGACCCGGTCAACTGCTTCGACCTTGATGGAAAGGTCGCCTGGGGCAAGTGGATCGACAGGGTCGGGACTGGCCTCGCGGTGGCGGCACTCTTCGGCTGCGCAGCGTGCGCGGTCGGGGCTGCGGCCATCTCGCTTGGCCGGGGCGCCTACAGAATTTCCAGAGGTGACCGCAGCGGATGGTGGGACGTTGCCGCAGCAGGCTCCTTCGGAATAGGCCGGGGCCTGCGATACGCTAACAACGCCCGCAAGGCAGCCAGGATTGGGAAGGCTCCGAAGGGCGTTTCGAATCGGTCAGCTCAGAACAAGCGGTTCCGGCAAAAGGCAGCCGCACAGCATCGCAAGTTCAAGCGCACCGTAATCCGGCGACACAGCCGACTCGACCGAGCATACTCGAGCTACCTGATCGGGCGTTCGGCCTACGGCGAGTGGCGGGACTGGAGGCGCAGGTGATGGTTCGGTGAGTACGCATGCCAGTGGCCGACGTGTCTCGGTGCCTTTCCTGATGACCGTCCTGGTCGTGCGTGTGCTTAACGCAGCGAGTGGTGGCCGGATGCCTTGGGCCGAGCCTGCCTACCGCAGTTGGCTGTCCGGAGAGGGCGACCGAGAGACCGAGCAGAGCGTGAAGGGCGAAGGGCTACCGGTGCTTGTCGCTCAGGCGTTGCATGCAGGCTGGTTCGTGCTGGCTGTCGTGTGCGTCGTGGTGATGGTTCAGCTCGACCCCGAGGAGGCGGTTTGGACTGTTCTGCTGGTCGTGCTCACGGCTGGTTTCTCGGTCGGAGTTGCCAACTCGGCGTTCGGTTACATTCCTGAGCAACGGCTGAGCCGTTGGTCGCGTAGCCGGGTGACGGATCTGCTGTGGCTTGTGTTAGTGGTTGTGATCGCTGCCGTCTACTGGTTCGTTATCATTCCGAGGTGAGGCGAGACCGGGTGGCTGTCGTAGATGATCTTCCCATGTGGCTGATCGTGGTGGCGTTTGGTCTCTACTGGGGTGATCGCGACTGGTCTGATGCTCCTGCTGGGAGCGTGCCTCCTTCCTGAAATCGTCAGTGAAGGCACGTGGCGTGCATGGGTTGCGGTGCCGGCGGGAGTGCTGGTGCTATGCCTGCTTCTTCACGAGGTTACGGTCTTGGTACGGGAACGGAGGCGTCCTCCATCGGCCGATTGAGATCGTTCGTGGTGCCAGTGCCTGGCGTAGGGATTGATGTTGGTGCTGGTCCTTCTCGGTCAGGCGGCAAGGCCGAGGAGTTCGGTGGCGCGAGTGGTGAAGTGGCGTACCTCGGGGGTGGCGTACGGCTTCAGGCGATGTTGCAGGGTCTCGGACGGTTCCGATGGTGCGGGACGCGTTGACGGAGGCGGCCAGTTCGACGACGTGTGCGGCGCGGGTGGCGGCGGCTTCGACGTCTGCGCGGTCGAGGTCGGCGGTGGCCAGGGCGGCGTGGCTGAGGGCGGCGCGGCGGGCGCGGCCCTGCTGGCGGGCGCCTTCGGCGGATTCGGTGGCGAATCGTATGGTTTCGTCGGGCTGCCCGAGGTCGCGGAAGCAGTGGGCGGCTTCGCCGTACAGGTATGGGGTGTCGATAAATTTGGCCCAGACGGGTTCGTCGTCGTGGTCGACCCGGGCGAAGGTCTGTTCGGCCTTGGCTACGCTCCGAGGACCACCAGTTGTTGCGTAGCCTGATCTCATGATGGAGTTCGAGGGTGTCGTGTGGGAATGGCGAGGGCCATCCCCATACCACTTCGTGACAATCCCGGACGAGCTCGCCGATGTGGTGCGCGAGTTGGCATCGGCTGTCACGTACGGCTGGGGGATGGTGCCGGTCGAGGTTCGGTCCGGGCGAAGCCGCTGGCGGACCTCGTTGTTCCCCAAGGAAGGAGGCTACGTTCTCCCGCTGCGAGACTCGGTGCGCAAGAAAGAAAAAATCGGCATCGACGACATCGTGTGCGTACACCTGATCGTCCCTGCGGGGCGGCCCTGAGAGTGCCGCTACGCTCTATGTCGCGCTCATCTGCTACGTATGATGTTGCTGCTGTGTCGCAGTCAGGGCGTGAAGGCGACCATTTCCCGAAGCCATTCGGACAGCCGCGCGACTTCGCTGGCTGAGGCGGTTCCCAGGGGCTGCGTGCGGCGGAACCGTTGCGTGGAAACCGCTGTTATGTCCTCGGTGCGCGCCCAGCTGGGGCGGGTCAGCCCGGACTCGGAGGAGTCGATCCGCACATGGTGGTCCAAGCCGCGGTCCCGCGTGGTCAGCGGCACCACGATTGCCATACCGATGGGGAACCGGCAGTGGGTGGTGGAGCCGACGATGACGGCCGGACGTACGCCACCCTCTTCGTGCCCGACCGGGTTCCCGAAGTCCACCAGCCATACCTGCCACGGTGCGAGTTTGGTGTGGCTCACTCGTTGTACTCCGGGTACTCGTCGCGCCCGGGGGGCATGCCGTCACCGGCGGTGTTGTCGGTCAACGACGTCTCGGCCCGGTAGCTGGCCCATTCTTGCTGGTCGGCCTGTAGCTCGGCGTACCGCGTCATGATCTTGTTGACCTGGTGTTCCCTGATGAGCCGCCGAAGCGCTTCGGCGAGGGGGACGCCTGCGAAGTCGCGTCTGGCGATCTCCGCCAGTTCGTCTCGGAGACCGCCGTCGAGCTGCATCGTCGTAGTGGCCATAGCGAACACTATAGCTCGTGGTATGGCGAGCGGTCGCCGAGCGACCGCGATCGCGTACGAGGACATGCCAGCACCCCCCAGCGACAGGCAACCTGAGCGGCTGGTGACGGTCCAGGTGGTTGCCTGGGTCGCCGCCGGAGCGGCTGGGCAGCTCCAGGTGCCTGCGTCAGGCGGCGAGGCCGAGGAGGTCGGTGGCGCGGCTTCGCGGCCCTTGTCTGCGGATTGGGTGCAGGGCTGGTACGAACGGCTGCGCAGATAGGCTGGCCGGCATGGGCGAGGCGACGGGTGACGAACGGCCGTTGCTGGGCCGGACTGGCGGCGGCGGTCCTGAGCAGGCCGGCGCCCACCGCTGGCAGGTGTTCGGAGCGCGGACCGTGTACGAGCGGCGGCCGTGGGTCAGTCTCGACCTGGTCGACATCCAGCCTCCCGGCGGCGAACGGTTCGAGCATCACGTCGTACGGCTGTTTCGCGCGGCCATCGGCGTCGTCGTCAACGATCAGGACCAGGTGTTGATGCTGTGGCGGCACCGGTTCGTGTCGGACCAGTGGGGATGGGAGCTTCCCGGCGGGATCGTCGACGACGGCGAGAGCCCGGAGACGGCCGTGGCACGCGAGGTCGAAGAGGAAACCGGCTGGCGACCGTACGGGATGCGGCCTCTGGTCTCGTACCAGCCGATGGTTGGCATGGTTGACTCGCCGCACGACGTCTACTACGCCAGTGGGGCGACGTTCATCGGCCGGCCCGCCGTGTCCGACGAAGCCGGCGAGGTTGCGTGGGTGCCACTCACCAGCATTCGGCAGCTACTCGACCGGAACGAGATCCTGGGTTCCGGATCGATCGTCGGACTGCTGCACGTGCTGGCGTTCGGCGTGCCGGTGGACTAGATATTTGCCGCGATTCGGGCCAATAACTGATTGAGGCGTCGCTGATTCCTGAGCGATCCCGTCCGGCTGGCCAGCGCCCGAGCACGTCGTGCCTCCTGCTCGGCTTCGCGCAGGTCGCCGCCGGCAAGGTGCGCGTGTGCGAGGCCGATCCGCAGGCCAGCCTCGGCACGGGTGAACGTGCCGTCCATCCCAGCCAGAGCGGCATGTAGCTCATCGACCGCCGAGCGCTCGCCCAGCAGCGCATGCGCGTTGCCGCGCCAGCGCGTCAGGTGGGCTTCGTTGAGGAAGATTCCGGCCACCTCGTCGTCTCGCATCTCCGATCCGGCCGGCAGCGTCGCGGCGGCCTGGTCCAGCGCGGCGTGGGCTGCCGACGCGTCCGACAGAGTGGCGGCGAACTCGGCGTGAGCCGCGTGCAGCCACGCCAGCAACCGGGCAGGGGCCTTCCGCTCGGCCAGCGAAACCGCTTCCAGGATCAGCATGCGGGCAAGCTCCGGCTTGCCGGCATCGACCAGGACGTACGCCTGTTCGCCCATGGCGTGTGCGACCAGGGCCGGACTTGCCGCCTCGACCGCTGCTCGTCGCGCCAACTCGTAGCAGCGCCAGGCTCGGTCGACCGCGCCGACGTCGAGCGCCTGCCAGCCGGCCAGCGTCGCGGCACCGGCGAGCGCCCGCGCAACCGGCCGGCGTGCGGACGGGAGTACGGAGTATGCGAGGGCGTTCTCCAACGTCTCGACGTGGGCGCGCATCTGGTCACCGAGCGCGGGAGCGCCCGCCTGGCGGTCGATGGAGCGGAAGAGTTCGGTCTGCTGCGTCAGCACGCCGACCAACCCGACGTCGACCGACTTGGACGCCTCGATGCGCTTGGCTAACTCGGCGTACGCGCTGTCGAGTGTCTCGCCTTCCGTTGTCGTTGCCCCGAACAGCTCGGCGTCGGTCAGTCCGAAAATCGCCCGCAGGACAGCGCGGTACTCGCCGTTTACTGACCGCCGACCGTTCTCCCACTCGGAGACGTAGACCTTGAGACTTGCCCGAGTGGCGGTAGCCGTGCCAGCGGCAGCACGTCGTCGAGCGATTTCGTGAACGAGTCTCGCCTGTGACCATCCACGTGACTCCCGTGCTGCCTTCAGTGCGTTCATGCCCCGCCTCCGTCCGGGTCATACTAATGATGCCCTACCTGTACTGGGATCGACAGAGGTTAACAGGGGGAAGTTAACCAATGTGGTCTGTCATCTGCGGCACTGAGCCGGTTTAGTCGACGACGGCAAGCGAACGCTAGCCAACAGCAAGAGCGAAGGTCAATCGTCGAGTTGGGAAGGGCGGTGCTCCTTGATCCACTCGGCGACTGCCTCGCGGGACCAGATGCGCCCTGCGGTCAAGGAGTCCAGAGGTGCGGGGAAGGTGGACCGCTTGACGATCTCGGAGGCTCGTTGGCGGGAAATGCCGCCGAGCATCTGCTGAATTTCTGTCATCCCAGCCAACCGCATGCGGAGAAGCTAAGGACTTGACGAGTGTCAACCCCGTCAACTTGACGGCCCTTGCATCTGCCTAGACGAACATCGAATTCTACGCTGAATCCACGAACGAGAACCGCCAACTGATTGGAGGGGAATCGATCATGACGCAGATGGATGACGACCGGTGGCGGTCGTGTGGGTCGGACTGGGACGACCCGGGAACCGGCCCCCGGCAGGTGCCGGTCGACGTACCGCCGGCGGTACTCATGCCCGACGCCCGGCGCGGTGCCGCCGACGTCCGGATCCGTACCGCTGCCCGGAGGGCGACCGGGCCGGTCAGCACCGGCCCCGACCTCGGCGACTGCGCCTGATCCGATTTCCGCAGCTCACGCGACGGAACCAAGGTCTGCCCCGGTCGCCGTACCGCCAAGGAGGGCTGCGGTGATCGGGGCGGGGGTGGCCCCGCCCGAGTCGGCAAGGGGCAGGGCCACCCCCATCCATCACGCACACCACCAAAGCAATCACCGCACCACACAGGGGAGGAGCACTGACCATGCGAAGGATGTGGCAACGGATGCGGGTCCGCTGGGGACGCCGACGGATGGCGTCCACCCCGCCCAGCCGCTGGCCGGCCGGCGGCGACCCCGGCGTCCACCGGGTGCCCGGCACCAACATGCGCTCGGCGGCGTACCGGCCGATCCGGCCCTGGCAGGTGCGCAACCAACGGTTCCGCCCGGTCGGCGTCACGGCCCGCGGCCTCGACCCGGTCGAAGTCGGCGCGTTCCTCGACCGCGTCGCCTACGACCTCGGTGTCCTCTACGCCGAACTCGACCGCACCTGGGAGCAGAACAACCGGATCAAGGACGCGCTGCGCCGCTGGCAGTCCACCCAGGCCGCGATGCACCAGGCCGCGATCAACCAGGCCGCCGTCCGGTGACCGAGCCCGACAACCCCGGCGTCACCGTCGTCGACTGCACCACCTGCGACGGCGGTGGCGTCACCTCCCACCGGTGCAGCTGCACCTGGTACGGCGACCAGCTCATCGTCGACGACGACCAGTTGACCGCCGGCAACCCGGGCGGTACGGCGTACCGCGACTGTCATGTCTGTCTCGGCACCGGCACGAACTGCGTGAGCTGCGACCGCTGCGCCGGGCTCGGCCGCCGCCGCGCCCAACTCGTCTACACCGTCGCCAACGCCGACACCGCCGCCGTCGCCTCCGTCAACATCGTGCCCGGCGCGCTCGACCCGGTGCACCGCGCCGGCCGCTGGTGGCTCGACCTCGACGCCGTCGTCACCGAACTGGCCGACCGGGTCGGCGCCGACCACCTTTACGACCCGGACACCCCCGAGCGGAATCTTCTCGTCGGCGGGCTGGTGCTGCCCCGCGACTGGCGACCCGACCTGCCGCAGGCACGGCGGCACGCCCTGGAAGCGGCGGCGATCGCCAACTACACGTACCACCCGTGGCAGCTCTGGCTCGGCCGGACCGCCCCGCCGGACCGCCCCGACCCGGCCCGCCACCTCGGCCAACTCTGCGCCCTCGCCGAACTGCTCTGCCTCGACCTGGTCGTCGAAACCCGGCCCGATCCGTACGGCGACGACCGCTACGGCTGGCAGCTGCGCTTCGAACTGCCCGACACCGGCGTCGGCGACGCGTTCGCCAGCGGCGTCGGCAGCTACGACAGCCTCTACGCGGCGATCGTCGCCGCCGACGCGACCCGCCTCGCCACCGGGATCGGCGACCGTGGTGTCGACGTACCCGCCCACTACCTGCGCCCCGGCCGACCCGGTCCGCCTATCGGGCCGCCGAAACTCGACCTGGACCAGCTCGAACGCCGCATGCTCGCCGACTGCACCTCACTCGGCACCGGCGTGGCCACCCCCGGCGCGCAGGCCATCTGGCGTGACGGCCGCTGGTGGCACACCAGCCTGCGGGTGGTCGCCGTCGTCGAGGAGCTCACCGAACGCACCACCGGCCAGATCTCCCGGCGTACGGTCGACAAGCTCGCCCGCTCGTGGCAACCGCCGCCGCCCAGCTGGCAGGGGCCGGCGATCCCGTCCGAACCCTGCCCGTACTGCGTACCGGAGCAGGGGTTGCGCCGCTGCGTCTGCACCGTCGTCGCGCCCGCCGCCGACCCGGAGTGCCGCTACTGCGGCGGTGCCGGGCGCAGCGGCCGGTACGCCGCCGGCCTCAGCCGCTGCTTCAGCTGCGGCGACACGCTGCGCATCCGGCACGGTGCCGTCCTCACCGTCACCGATGGACAGCGCTGGGCCCGCCACCTCAACTGGGCACTGCCCGACGAAGCCACCGCCGTGGTGCCGCGGATCGGCAGCCAGCCGGGCGGCAAACCCATCCATCAGGTGCCGCCGCAGTTCCGGCTCCCGTTCCACGTCGGCGATCTGACGGTACGCGGCCAGCCGATCGGCCCGGACCAGCTCGCGCCGCTCGACGAGTACGAGATCCTGCTGGTGCAGGAACTTTGGTACGGCTACGTCACCCTCGACCACCCTGGGCAGGACCCGTTGACCGCGTACCTGGCGAACGTCGCCAACGGGCACCCCGGCGGCCGGGTGCTGCTGCACGCCGTCGAGCCGGACGCGCCACCGCTGGCGCGGGTGCTCGCCCTCGCCCACGGGCTGGGGCTGGCGCTGATCGTCACCGTCGCCGACCACCGCAACGACGCCGGTACGCCGTACCGCATGCAGGGGGTGTCGTGGGGCGCGTACCTCGCCGCGCCCGGTGCAGCGATCGGCCTGCGGGCCTACCCGCACCGGCCCACCCTCGGGCACGCGCTCGCGCAGGCCGTCGAGTACGTGTGCGGCGCCACCCGCTCGGCGGTGCCGGCCGATCCGTCGACCGCGATCGCCGTACCGCAGAACGTGCCGCAATCCGTACCGCAGGATGTGCCGACGCCGGCAGCCGACGGCGACCCCGGCGACTGGGCGGCGCCTGCCGACCTGGTGCCGTTGCTGTCGTTGCTCGCGGGGTACTACGCCGGCGAGACGGTGATCGTCTCGCTCGCCGCGTCCCACTGTGAGGTGCACGTACGTGAAGGTCCCGAGACCACCCGCCGGGTCGCCACCGCCACCGACCTGCCCGCCGCCGTCGCCGCCCTGCGCCTGCACCCGCCCGCCAACTGACGATTCACACCGCCGGGAGTCTGCGCCGATGTGAGGCTGAGATACCCTACGCCGCAATCATGCGGTATCTCAGCCTCACATCGACGAGGTGGTTGAGCCGAGCGCAGCCTCCCAGGCACGGAGAATGCCCAAGTGATCGATGCACAGGTACCCGACCGTGCTGCACTGGCCGCACGGTCGCCAGCGGAGCTTGCCTTTTACCTCCGCACGCAGGGTTGGACGGCGCAGAACCGGTCGGACACCGGCGTTCAATGGATCAAGGTGGTGGACGGCGAGGAGTTCGAAGCACTCCAGCCGGGGAAGTCGATGCTTCGTGATTACCCGGCCCGGGTGCGAGACGTCATCCAGGTGCTCTCCGTCGTTGAGGGCCGATCGCCGGTCGATATTCTCGCCGACATGGCCCACACACCCCACTCGCTGTTCGGCGGAGGGTCGGACGGGCTGCTGCTGTTCGGCATCACCCCGCCGCGTCGCGACGCCGCACCAGAGCGGATGCGCGAGATCGCCCAGGTCACCCTGGATCGGCTCGCGCCGCTTGACCTCGACGGCTTGGTGCTTTACGACATCGACGACGAGGCAGACCGCAACCCGGAGGAGCGGCCGTTCCCGTATTTGCCGACTGCCGATCCAGCGGTGTTCCACGCCGAACACCTCGGTGCCTGGCACCGTCCGGTGATCATCTACCGCTGCGTCGGCAAGTACCGGGAGCCGCAGTTGCGGTCGTGGTTGACGTCGGCGGACACCGACCAGGTCGGCGCGGTCTTCGTCGGCTCGTCGTCGCGCGACAAGCCGGTGCACACCAGCCTGACCCGGGCGCACGAGGTACGCCGTGAGACTCGGCCGGATCTATTCGCCGGCGCGGTGACCATCACCGAGCGGTACACCCGTGGCCGCGACGAGCACCTGCGCATGTTGGCCAAGCAGGAGCAGGGCTGCGCGTTCTTCATCTCCCAGGTCGTCTACGACGTCGATGCGACCAAGAGCATGTTGTCGGATTACTACTACGCGTGCCTCGATCGAGGTGTGGCGCCGCGTACGGTCGTGTTGACCATGTCGGTGTGTGGGTCGCTCAAGACGTTGTCGTTTCTCCAGTGGCTCGGCGTCGACGTTCCCCGCTGGCTGGAGAACGCGCTGCGGCGCGCCGATGACCCACTCGCCGAGTCGTACGCCCAGTGCCTGCGCAACGCGAGTGACCTGCTCGACTTCTGCCGCCGTCTCGGGTTGCCGTTCGGCTTCCACGTGGAGAGCGTGTCGATCCGCAAGGTCGAGATCGAGGCCGCGGTCTCCCTCGCGACTGAACTGCGGGCGATGCTCGACCGGAACCGTTGACGACTCAACTGACCGATTACCGGACCTAGCTGACCGCCTGCCAGGCGAGGCGGATGGCGAGCAGGGCGATGATGCCGTTTCCGACAAGCGCGGTGATCAGCCGGCCGCGCTGGCTGGCGAGCGTGCGGCCGAGGATCGCGCCACCGGTGGCCAGCAGCAGTTGCCAACTCGCCGAGGCGACGAACGCCGCCACGACGAACACCGTGCCGACGAGCACGCGACCATCGGCCGAATCCGCCGTGTGCCCTTGGTAGCCGACCACGAGGGCAGCGAAGTAGACGATGGTCATCGGGTTCAGCAGCGTCAAACCGACGAAGGCGGCGTACGTCCGGGTGATCGACCCGGCCGGTGCCGACCGCGTCGCGGCGGCCGGCGCGCGGTGGGCCCGCGCCGCTACGACGATCCCACGTACGGCGATCGCGACGAGCACCACGGCGGCGGCTGCCTGCAGAACGCCGGTGGCCGGGCTGAGCAGCCGGGCGATCGCCGCACCACCGACGACGGCGGCGGCCGCGTACAGCCCGTCGGCGGTGGCGACGCCGAGCCCGGCGGCCGCACCGTGGCGCAGCGACACCTGTGCGGCAAGGGTGACGATGAGGACCCCGATCGCGCCGATCGGGATCGCGATGCCGTAGCCGGCGAGCAGACCGGATGTCAGTACGTCGATCACGGGTGGACTATGCCGACCCGCCGGATCCGGCGACAACCAGTTTTGGCGCCCTCGTCCGGTTGACGGCACCCATTGCATTGACTACCGTCACTCCCAGTCTGGAGATGTTAACGTTCGTCAATGTCTTGCGCGTAGGGGTGATCCTGACAATCGCTGAAGCCGCGGCAGTCGACGACCACCGTATGGAGGGCCGCTTGAAGCGCGTCATCATCACCACAGCCACCGCCGTCGCTGCGGCGGCCATGATCCTGACCGCCGGCTGTACGCCAGGGTCAGGCGGTTCCGGATCGTCCGACCCGAACACCTTCGAGTTCTGGTCGTTCACCGGGATCAACCAGCAGGCATCCGTCGATGCGTACACCAGTGACCATCCGGACATCGAGGTCAAGCTCACCGAGGTGGGCGACACCAGCGAGACGGCCCAGGCGCTCACGGCGGCACTGGCCGGCGGCAAGGTGCCCGACCTGGTGCTGATCCAGGGCGACGACATGCCGAAGTTCATGCAGGCCCCGGAGAACTTCGTCGACCTGACCACGCTCGGCGCCGACCAGATGACCGGTGACTACCTCGACTGGGTGATCTCCCAGTCGACGACCGAGGACGGCAGGGTCATCGGAATACCGACGGATGTCGGTGGCATGGCGATCGCGTACCGGACCGACCTGTTCGCCGCCGCCGGCCTGCCCACCGACCGGGACGAGGTCTCCGAGCTGTGGCCGACCTGGGACGCGTTCATGGAGGTCGGCGAGCAGTACGTCGCGGCGACCGGCAAGCCGTTCCTGGACAACACCCCGACGAGCATCTTCTTCCAGGCGGTCAACCAGGGATCGGAACGCTACTACGACGCGAACCGCGAACTTTCGTACGACAAGAATCCGCAGGTCAAAGCGGCGTTCGACCTGACGTTGCAGATGTACGAGGCGGGCATTTCCGGCCGTATCGCCTCCTGGACGCCGGGGTGGACCGCCGGCATGAGCAAGGGCGACTTCGCGGTGATGTCGGCACCGTCCTGGATGCTCAACGCAATCAAGACCAATGCCCCGGACAGCGCCGGCAAGTGGGACGTCGCCACCATCCCGGGCGGCTCGGGGAACTGGGGCGGAAGCTACCTCGCCATCCCGGCGCGGGCGAAGAACCCGGCGGCGGCCTGGGACTACATCGCCACGATGCAGTCGCCCGAGGGTCAGCTCGCGCACTTCCTGGAGCACGGGGCGCTGCCGACCACGCCGTCGGTCTACACCGACCCGCAGCTGCTCGCGAAGACCGACCCGTTCTTCTCCGACGCGCCGATCGGCCAGATCTACACCGAGTCCGTGGTCAACATCGAGCCGTTCTACATCGGCCCAGACGACGCCACCATCGGCAGCGAGTTGCTCAACACGCTCACCAGCGTGGAGCAGGGCCAGGTAGCGCCCGACGACGCATGGGAGACCGCGTTGACCAATGTCAGGAACGCCCTGCGCGGCTGAGCGGACGACCCACGTGCGGCGGCCGCCGGAGCATCCGGCCGGCCGCCGCGTGTCACGGAAAGTGAGCGCTGTGACCACGATGCTCAGCCCGGCCACGGCCCGCAAGGACACCGGCCGGCCCACCCGGTCCCGTCAGATCCAGCAGGGCGTACGGGAACGACTGGCGCCGTACGCGTACATCGCGCCGTTTTTTCTGCTTTTCTTCATCTTCGGGCTCTTCCCGCTGCTGTTCACGTTCTACATCGCCCTGTTCGACTGGAATCCGATCGGCGAACGCAGCTACGTAGGGCTGAAGAACTTCTCCGATCTCGTCGACGACCCCCGGTTCTGGGGTGCGCTGCGCAACACGTTCAGCATCTGGGTGCTGTCGACGGTTCCACAGCTGCTGATCGCGCTCGGCATGGCGCACGTGCTCAACCACGTACGACTGCGGGCGGCCACCATGTTCCGGATGTCGATGCTGGTTCCCTACGTCACCTCGGTGGCCGCGACGACCATCGTCTTCGCCCAACTGTTCGACCGCGACTACGGCATGCTCAACTGGCTTCTCGGGCTGCTCGGATTCGAACACATCGACTTCACCGCGTCGCTGTGGGGCAGCCACCTCATGATCGCGGTGATGGTCGCCTGGCGGTGGACCGGCTACAACACCCTGCTGTACCTCGCCTCACTTCAGGCGGTGCCCCGAGACCTGTACGAGGCCGCCGCCGTGGACGGCGCCAACGGCTGGAAGCAGTTCCGGCACATCACTGTTCCCTCGCTGCGGCCGATCATCGTGTTCACCGTCATCACCTCGACGATCGGCGGGCTGCAGATCTTCACCGAGCCACTGCTGGCCAACCCGGTGGGTGGACTCACCTGCGGCGCGGCGCGACAGTGTCAGACCCTCACCCTGTTCCTCTACGAGCAGGCCTTCGGCCGGTTCCACTTCGGCTACGGCGCGGCCATCGGCGTCGCGCTCTTCGTGCTGGTCGTGATCATCTCCGCGATCAACTACTTCCTGGTCACCCGGATCCGCTCGGAGCGCCCATGAATCCCGCACCGCACCGGCGACGCAGCGCCAACCGGATCCACCCGGCCGTGTACGTGGCGCTGGGCGGCATGGTGTTCTTCAGCGTGTTTCCGCTCTACTGGATGTTCGTGGTGGCCACCACCGACTCGGCCACCGCGTACAGCCTGCCGCCGCACGTGTTGCCCGGTGGCAACTTCTTCCACCTGGCCAGCCTGGTCTTCGAGATCGTGCCGTTCGTGCAGGCGCTGATGAACAGTCTGGTCGTGGCCACCTCGATCGGCGTCGGTCAGGCGTTCCTCTGTGCGCTGGCCGGGTTCGCCTTTGCCAAACTGTCCTTCCGGGGCCGCAACACGTTGTTCCTGATCGTCGTGCTGACGATGACGGTGCCGACCCAGCTCTCGGTCGTGCCGCAGTACCTGATCATGTCGCGCTTGAACTGGGTGGACACCCTTCAGGCGTTGATCGTCCCCGGGCTGGTCAGCGCGTTCGGCATCTTCTGGATGCGGCAGCACATCGGCAACGTGGTCAACGACGAGCTGATGAACGCCGCCCGGGTGGACGGCGCGACGACCTGGCAGATCTTCTGGCGGATCGCTTTCCCGGTGGTCCGCCCAGCGGCGTTGATCCTGGGCCTGTTCGGCTTCGTCAACGCCTGGAACGACTTCCTGTGGCCGTTCATCGTGCTGAAGTCCCCGGAGCGGTATACCGTCCAGATCGCTATCAAAGCACTGCAGAACAACCGGGACATCGACCTCGGCCTGGCCATGTCCGGCTCGTTCCTGGCCACCTTGCCCGTGCTGGTGTTGTTCGTCTTCGTCGGCCGGCGCCTGGTGCAGGGGATCATGGAAGGGGCGTTCAAGGGGTGACCAGTTCCAGCGTCGCCCCTAACCCGGTTGTCCGATCCTGACGGTCGTCTGTGTACTACCGTGCTTCGGCTTAGTGTGCCCGGTGTCAACGGCTACGCCGGATAGTGGTCAACTTCCGGGGCCTGGCGCCCTGACCGGCTGGTCGGCGGCGGTGCCCGTGGCGGCCGCCGCCCAGCGGGCGAGGGCTTCGCCGACCCGGTGGAAGCCCTCGCCCGCGGCGCTGAACGCGTAGCTGCCGTCGGCAAGGCGCTGAATCAGCCCGCGCTGCTCCAGGCCGGCGAGGCGCTGGGTAAGGGTGGCCTGGTTGACGCCGGTGTCGCGGGCCAGGTCGGTGAAGCGGCGCGGCCCGACCAGCAGTGCGCAGTGCAGCTCCAACATCCAGCGTTCCTGCATCAGTGCCAGCAGGTCGTCGAGCTGATGGTGGCGGGTGTCCGGGTCACTGGTGTCGCCGGCCCAGGCCGCCATTTCGGCGAGCACCGGGCGCAGTCCGGTGCCGGTCGACGTCAGTGCGTAGCGGGTGCCCGGTGGTGTGGTGTCGATCACCGTACGGCTGACGATGCCGGCGGCCTCCAGCTCGCCGAGCCGGCGGGCGAGAGTGCTCGGCCCGACCGCCGGGACCGCCCGGCGCAGGTCGTTGAAGCCGGCCGATCCGTCGAGCAGCGCGTGCACGATGTGCAGCGTCCAGCGCCCCCGCAGCCGACCCACGGCGGCCAGCAGTACGCCCTGCTCGAGCTGCACGTCGCCACTGTATCCAGCGGCACACTTGTTAAACATCAGTAGCTAGTACTATTTTTTTAGTCATGACTGAGTCAACGAAGCGGGCCCTGGTGACCGGTGGCACCGGCGGGATCGGCCTGGCCACCGCCCGTGCCCTGGCCGGCCACGGCTACGCCGTCACGATCGTCGGGCGCGACCAGCAGCGGGGCGACGCCGCCCGCGACCAGGTAAGCGCCGCCGCCGCGGGCTTCCACTCCGCCGCCGGTCCGGTTCCCGCCCGGTTCATCCGGGCCGACCTCTCCGCACTGTCCGCCGTCCGCGCCCTGGCCGACGACACCCGCGCCGCCGGCCCGCTCGACCTGCTGGTCAACAACGTCGGCGGGATCTACCGGCAGCACTGGCACACCGTCGACGGCATCGAGGCGACCTTCGCCATGAGCCACCTCTCCGGCTATCTGCTCACCGAGCTGCTGGTCGACGACATGATTGCCGCCGGGCACGGCCGGATCGTCAACCTCACCTCGGGCGCTATCCGGCTCGCCGACCGCACCCCGCTGGACCGGGTCGAGGTGGCCGGGCGCTACTACGGCTTTCCTGCGTACGGGCGGGCGAAGCTCGCCAACCTCGCGTACACGATGGGTCTGGCCGACCGACTCGCCGGCACCGGCGTCACGGTGCTCGCCGCCGACCCAGGGGCCAGCGCCACCGACATGGGCCGGTCGATGCGCGCGGACCTGTTCCCGATGCCAGCCCGGCTGGCCTTCCCGCTGATCTACCTCAACCTGTTTCGGACCAGCGCGACTGACGCCGCCCGCAGCTCCATCGCCGCCGCCACCGCCGACCTGCCCAGCGGTACGGTGCTCGGCCCGAAGGGCACCCCGGTGCGCCCGGACGCGCGGGCCACCGACCCGACGGTCATCCAGACTGTCACCGCGCTCAGTCAGGCGACCTGCGCCTCCTCCCGCACCGACAGCCGGTCAGCGACTGCGGGACAGGATGCGCTGCCCGAGTAGCGTCACATCGACCAGATCGGCGGTCTGTCCGTAGTCCGGACCATCGACTGTGGTGCCTGCGGCGGGCGTCGCGGCCGCTGCGGAACCAGCCGATGCCCACGGCGCATCCCCACCGGCTCCCGGGCCGGCCGGGTCGCCGCCGCATGCCGCGAGCGCCGCGAGCGTGTGACGAACCGGATGCGCCGCCGACGTACCCCGGCGAGCAGGGTCAAACCGGCGGCAACCAGGGCGACACCGCCGACCGCGTACGCGATGCCGGCGGCCCCGGTCACCGGTAATTCGCCACCCGTGCTCCCGCCGCCACCCGGCGTCGCAGCCACGGTCGGCGTTCCCGGCGTGGCTGGCATGGTCGCCCCCGGGCGTCTGGGTCGGGCTCGGCGCGTCACACTCCGCCGGTGGGGCGTACGTTCCGGTCATCCAGGTCGGGGCGTCGAGGGCGAACGGCCCGGTGATCAACTGGTACGCGGTGCCTTCCGGCAGCGCGAAGGCAAGCTCGGTGGTGCCGGGCGGGACCGGTGCCAGTGTCTCCCGGCCGGGACGGTGTCGGCCGTGACCAGCAGCAGACCTCGGCCGTGACCAGCAGCAGACCGTCGACGGCCGCGGTGCCCCGGTTGGTCAGCGTCAGCTCCAGCCCGGCGCAGCCGTTGTCGGCGCTCACCCGGAGCACGGGGGTGCCGGTGCAGCCGTCCGGAGTCCGGAACGCCGCTTCCCGCGCGGCGGCCAACATCAGGTCGACGTCGATGTCACCACCGCCGTCGAGACGCCACAACGCGACCCTCATCACGTCTGCGCCATGCAATTGCCCGGCAGCTTCGAGCGTGTCGGCGAGTCGGCGGCTGTGCCGCAGCCGGGCCAGCACCGGCGTGGCAGCCCGCAGCATCTCGGCGTACAGCCGGTGGCTGAGCTGGACAAACTGTTGCCCATCCACGGTGACGACGGTGACCAGGCCGCGCCGCTCCAGCGCTTCCAGCGTCGCCGACCCGGCTACGGCGACTGCGGCCGGCAGCGGCAGACGCTGACTGAGGGCGAGTAGTTCCAGGGCGTCGCGTTCGGCCGGGTCGGCGGCCGTCAACCGGCTGCTGCCCGACCCGGCGGCCCGGCCGCAATCGGCCGCGGCTATTCGGCGACCGGGAACTCGACACCGGTCAGCTTCTCGCTCTCCGTCCACAGCCGGCCAGCGGTGGCGGCGTTGTCGGCCGCCGGGCTGCGTCGCGCTTCGACCGGCGGGCCGACCATGTCGAACAGCCGGCCCGGCCCCCAGTAGCTGCCACCGTCGACCGCCGGGTCGGTGGCGGCGCGCAGCGTCGGCAACGCTCCGTCGCGCGGCGTCATCGCGATCAGCCGGCTGACGGCGGTGACGAAGCCACCGGTGTGCCGGGCCAGGTCGGTGGCGGTCCACCCGGGATGGGCGGCGGTCGCCAGTACGGGCGACCCGGATCCGGTCAGCCGGCGTTGCAGTTCCAGGGTGAACAGCAGGTTGGCGAGTTTGCTCTGCCCGTACGCGGCCCACCGCCGGTAGCGACGCCGCTGCCAGTTCAGGTCGGCGAAGTCGATTCGGCCGGCGCGGTGGGCGTTGCTGGCGACGGTGACCACCCGGGCGCCGACGCCGGTGGACAGCAGCAGTGGCAGCAGCCGGCCGGTGAGCGCGAAGTGGCCGAGATGGTTGGTGCCGAACTGCAGCTCGAAGCCTTGCCGGGTGCGCCGCAACGGGGTCAGCATCACCCCGGCGTTGTTGATCAGCAGGTGGAGCCGGCCGTGGTCGGCGTGCAACGCCTCGGCGAACTCGGCCACCGAGTCGAGGTCGGCCAGGTCGAGCCGGGCGCAGCTTACCGTGCCAGTCGGCCGTTCGGCGCGGATCCGGTCGGCCGCCGTGCCGGCCCGTCCGGCATCCCGGCAGGCGAGCACCACGTGGGCGCCCTTGGCAGCGAGCATCCGGGCGGTCTCGAAACCGATGCCGGAGTTCGCGCCGGTGACGACGGCGGTCCGGCCGCTCTGGTCCGGCAGGTCGCCGAAGGTCCACGGTGTCATCGTCACTCCCGGGCTAGGGCCTCGCCGCCGGCGAACACGATCGTCACGGCGGTCTGCATTCCGCTCCGGTACTCGTCGACCGAGGAGAGTTTGTGTTTCAAACCGAACGAGGCGGCGTGCAGATGCTCGGCCAGGTCCCGGGCGGACAGGCCGGCGGCCCGCCACCGGTCGGCGACCCCGCTGTCGGCGAGCACCTGCTCCACCCCGTCGACCAGCCCGCGCTCGATCCGCTCGGCCAGCGAGCAGCGCAGCGTGGCCGCGGTGTTCAGCAACTCCTCGAAGTTGCCGTGCACCGCGGCCCCGACCGATGGGCCCTGGCACGCTTCGAACGCGGCGAGGATCCGCCCCGGCGGGTCGAGGTCGTCGCGGGCGAAGGCAGCCCCGGTCGCCGCGCACACGCCGGTCACCATCCGGTCCACGGCGGCGACGAACAGCTCGTCCTTGGTCTTGAAGTGCAGGTAGAGCCCTTGCCGGGAGATGTCGGCCGCGCGGGCCAGGTCGTCCATCGAGGTTTTCCGGAACCCGTACCGGATGAACACGTCGATCGCGGCGTCGGCGATGGTGTCCCGTCGGGTACTGCCCGACGTCACGCCGGGCGCTCCGTACGTCCCAGTGCCGAGAACGGGTACGCCACCCCGGTCAGCTGTCCGCTCTCGGTCCACAGTCGGCTTGCCATGACGGCGTCCTTGGCCCGGGCGGAGCTGCGGGCCGGCGCGGGTGGCCCGTAGGTGCCGAACCGGCGGGCCGGTCCCCAGTAGCTGCCGGCGGCGGCCTGCGGATCGGTGGCGGCGCGCAGGCTGGGCAGCGCCCCGGCCGATGGCTGCATCCGGATCATCCGGTCGATCCGCGACCGGTTCTCGCCGGTGGACCGGCCCTGGTGGCGGCCGATCTCGGTCGAGGTCAGGCCGGGATGGGCGGCTACCGCCCGCACGGTCGACCCGGCCTCGGTCAGCCGGCGCTGCAGTTCCAGGGTGAACAGCAGGTTGGCGAGTTTGCTCTGCCCGTACGCGGCCCACGGCCGGTAGCGGCGTTGCCGCCAGTTGAGATCGTCGATGTCGACGCTGCCGGTCCAGTGGGCCAGGCTGGAGACGGTCACCACCCGGGCCGCCGGTGCCGCGTCGAGCAGCGGCAGCAGTTCGCCGGTGAGCGCGAAGTGCCCCAGATGGTTGGTGCCGAACTGCAGCTCGAAGCCCTGCCGGGTGCGCCCCAGCGGCGGTGCCATCACGCCGGCGTTGTTGATCAGCAGGTCGAGCCGGTCGTGGTCGGCGCGGTAGGCGTCGACGAACGCGGTGACCGAGTCGAGGTCGGCCAGGTCCAGCTCGGCCCCGGTCACCGTGCCGGCTGGCTGACCGGCCCGAATCCGGTCCAGCGCCGCCTCACCCTTGCCCTTGTCCCGGTAGGTCAGCACCACGTGTGCGCCCTTGCCGGCGAGCATCCGGGCGGTCTCGAAGCCGATGCCGGTGTTCGCCCCGGTCACCACCGCGACCCGGCCGGTCTGGTCGGGAATGTCATCGAATGACCATGCGGCCATGTTGACCCTCGCTCCTCTGTCGCTTGCTTGACAACTGAGACAAGCTTTACGCGGTGTGCTTAGTCTGTCAAGTTGACGGTTTCCTGGTGGGCTCGAAGAGCAGTCGGATCACCGGGCCGGCGAGCGCCGCCGGGTCGTCGTCCGCGTCGTGCGGCAGCGCCCCGGACAGCCACAGGGTCGCGAAGCCGTGCACGATCGACCAGGCCGCCAGGCGGGCGTTGTCCCGGTCGCCGGCCGGCACCCGGGCGTCGTCCAGGCTGGCCCGTAGCGCGCGGCCGGCCCGTTGTCGCGCGGTGACCAGCTCCGGCGCGTCGAAGTTCAGCAGGCTCGGTTGGAACATCACCTCGAAGTGCGCCCGGTGGGACGCGGCGAACCGCACGTACGCCTGGCCGGCGGCGAGGATGTCACCGCCGGCCGCCGCCAACTGGGTCGCCAGCAGGTCGAGGCCCTCGGTGGCGATCGCGGTGAGCAGGCCGGTCTTGTCGCCGAAGTGGTGCGTCGGGGCGGCGTGCGAGACCCCCACCCGTCGAGCCAGGTCGCGCAGGCTCAGCGCCGCTACCCCGGATTCGGCGATCGCCTCGGCGGCGGCGGTCAGCAGGGCTCTACGCAGGTCGCCGTGGTGGTACGGCTGTTGCCGCATCGCGCCTCCCGTCATCTTTGCGTTGACAAGATGCTACCCGGAGCGGCAATCTTGTCAGTGACAAGATGGCGGGCGCGCGGAGCCCCCGACACCCGAGGAGCACCCCCTGATGAGTACGGCGGACCGATGGCTGACCGTGATCGCGCTGGTCAGCGTCCCGACGGTGATGTTCGGCGGCTACTCGCTGATGCGGCTGGCCGCCGCCCGAAAACTGACCGACTTCCAGCTGTCGCTGTTCCGGGCCGGCCACGCCCACGCCGGCGTGCTGCTGGTGCTGACCCTGACCGCACTGAGCATCGCCGCCCGGGCCGGACTGTCCGACCCGTACACCTGGGTGGTCGGCGCGCTGCTGGCCGCCGGCACGATCAGCCAGTCCGGCGGCTTCTTCCTGCACGCCGGGATCGGACGTCCCGGACAGTGGTCGGTCGGCAACACCCTGACCGTGCTCGGCGCGGGGCAGCTCACCGTCGCGCTGCTGCTGCTCGCGTACGCCGTCGCAACCAGCTGACCTGCCGGTACGCCGACCGTAAGACTTTCGCAAGAGATCAACTACGGTCGGCCGGGCGCTGCCGCCGTAGGCTGATCCGCGTGTGGAAACGACTCCTTGCCAACCCGTTGAGCTGGCTGCTCGCCGTCGTCGTAGCCGCCGGACTCGCGTTCGGCGGCTACTGGTACCAGCCGTGGAAACTGTTCACCGACGACGTGGTCGACGAGGCGCTGCCGCAGGTGCAGACAGCGGCGACCGGCACCCCGGCAACGGACCCACCCGCGTCCGGGACCGACTCACCCGGGTCCACCGCGTCCGGTTCCGCATCGCCCAGCCCCGCACCGGCCAGCCCGTCACCGGCCGGCAACCAGCTGCTGGCCTCCGGCGAGTTCGTCACCCACGAGCACGAGACCAGCGGCACCGCCGAGGTCGTCCAGTTGGCCGACGGCCGCCGTCAGCTCGTATTCCGCGACTTCGCCACCTCCAACGGCCCGGACCTGCGGGTCTGGCTCTCCGACCAGCCGGTGCTGGACGGCCGCGACGGCTGGTTCGTCTTCGACGACGGGCAGTGGGCCGAGCTGGACCGACTCAAGGGCAACCGGGGAGACCAGGTGTACGAGATTCCTGCCGACGTCGACCTGACCAGCCTGACCAGCGTCTCCATCTGGTGCAAACGCTTCTCGGTGTCGTTCGGGGCAGCCGAGTTGGTCGCCTGACAGCCATGGCCGTGCCCACCACCGGCGGACCGTCCCTACGGGTGCTCGTCGTCGACGACGATCCCACCGTGTCCGATGTGGTCCGCCGGTACCTGGAACGAGCCGGCTACCAGGTCACCCGGGCCGCCGACGGGGTCGCCGCGCTGGCCGCGGTCGACCAGTGCCGGCCCGACCTGGTGGTACTGGACCTGATGCTGCCCGGGTTGGACGGGCTGGAGGTGTGCCGGCGGCTGCAGCGGCAGGCCAGCGGCGTACCTGTGATCATGCTGACCGCACTCGGCGAGGAGGCCGACCGGGTGATCGGCCTGCAGCTCGGTGCCGACGACTACGTCACCAAACCGTTCTCGCCCCGGGAGCTGGTGCTGCGGGTGCAGTCGGTGCTCCGCCGCTCCGGGCCGCCCCCCGGCCCGGTCGGCGGTGAACCTCCGGTGGTCCGCGACGGCGAGCTCGCGCTGGACACCAGCCGGCGGTCGGCCCGGCTCGGCGACACCGAACTCGCGCTCACCACCCGCGAGTTCGACCTGCTGCTGCACCTGGTCCGCCACCCGGCGAAGGCGTTCCGTCGGGAGGAACTGCTCGCCCAGGTGTGGGGCTGGAACTTCGGTGACCAGTCCACCGTAACCGTCCATGTGCGACGACTGCGGGAGAAGGTCGAACGGGATCCGGCCCGACCCCGACGGATCGTCACCGTCTGGGGCGTCGGCTACCGCTACGAACCGGCGGCCGGCAATGCCTGACCTGCCCACCGGCGACGTCCTCGCCGTGCTCGCCATCGGGCTGGGCGCGTCGCTGCTGATCGGTGTGCCGGGCGCGGTCGCGCTGCGGCTGCTGCGCCGGCACAGCATCGTCGTGCACCTGACCGTCCTGCTCACCGTCACCGTACTGGCGGTCCTCGCCGGCGTCGTCGGCGCGGCCCAGGCGATGTTCCTGTCCGTCCACGACCGGGACGTGGTGCTGCTGGTGCTCGCCGCATCCGGAGCGGTCAGCCTGGCTGTCGGCTGGTGGCTGGGTGCCCGGCTGGCCCGGCAGGCAGTCTGGGCCGACCAGCTGCGTCAGCGGGAACGCCAGGCCGAGGCGAACCGGCGGGAACTGGTCGCCTGGGTGTCGCACGACCTGCGGACGCCGTTGGCGGGGCTGCGGGCCATGGCCGAGGCGTTGGAGGACGGCGTCGTCGCCGACCGGGCCACCGTCGCCGACTACCACCGGCGGATCCGGGCCGAGACCGACCGGATGACCCAACTCGTCGACGACCTGTTCGAACTGTCCCGGATCAACGCCGGCGCGTTGCGGCTGTCGCTGCGCCGGGTGCCCCTCGCCGAGGTGGTCTCCGACGCCCTCGCCTCGGCCGAGCCGCTGGCCCGGGCGCGAGGCATCCGGCTGGTCGCCGCCGAACGCGGCTGGCCGTCGGTCACCGCCAGCGAGCCGGAACTGGCCCGGATCATCGGCAACCTGCTTCGCAACGCGATCCGGTTCACCCCGTACGACGGGGTGGTACAGGTCAGTGCGGGCCGCGATGGCGGTGCCGCCTGGCTGGCGGTGCACGACACCTGCGGCGGCATTCCCGAGGCGGACCTGCCGAGGGTGTTCGACGTGGCGTTCCGGGGCGAAACGGCGCGCAGCCCCGCTCCCGCCGGCCCGCCCCGAGCGGGGTCGCCGATCGGGCCGGCGTACCTGCCCGCCTGGGCCGGACCGCCCCGTCCCGAGCCGCCACCGGCCGGCGGCGGCCTCGGCCTGGCGATCGTGCGCGGCCTGGTCGAGGCGCACGGCGGTCGGGTCGAGGTGGCCAACACCGGCCCCGGCTGCCGGTTCCTCGTCCACCTGCCCGCCGCCGGTTGACCCAGCACGCCGGGCCGCTGGTCAACCTCCGGTGCGCCTTTCCCGCCCGGTCAGCCGACCGGCAGGTCCCGCCGCCGCAGCCCGATCATTCCGGCGGCGGCGGAGCCGGCCGCCAGCAGCGCCAGGACGACCAGCGGTACGGCCGACACCTGCCCGCCCGGCAGGCTCGGCAGATGTGTGAACGGGGAGAGATTGCGCAGCGGCTGCGGCAGCTGCAGCAGCGCACCGAACAGGTCGAGCCCCACCGTCGCCGCCAGCACCGCCCACCCGGCCGTCGCCAGCCGGGGCACCAGTCCGACCAGGGCGAGCGCGACCGCCCCGAGCAGCCACACCGCCGGCAGCGTCGCGACCGCACCGACCAGCACCCGGGCCGTCGTCGGGCCGACGTCACCGCCGGACAGCCCGTACGCCACACCCATCGTCGACCCGGCACCGGCCATCAGCACGACCGGGCCGACCAGGGCGAACAGCAGATGACTGGCCGCCCAGCGGGATCGGGACACCGGTGCGGCGAGCACCGGCTCGATCCGACCACTGGCCTCCTCGACCCGTAGCCGGCCCACGGCGGCGATCGCGTACCCGGTCGCCCCGACAGCGAACAGGCCGAGCATCGCGGCCAGGAACAGATCAACCAGGCCGGCGGCCCCGCCGAGCCGGGCGAACAGGTCACGCAGCGTAGGATTGTCGGTCAGCATGTCGCCGACACCGCCGGCCACCGCGCCCAGCAGCGCACCGGTGAGGGCGAACCCGGCCGTCCAGCCGGCCAGCGGCCCCCGGTGCAGCCGCCAGGCCAGCGCGACCGGGCCGGCCAGCCGGGGTCCGCCGGTCGCCGGCCCGGTGCCGGCTGCCAGCAGCCCGGACCCCAGGTCCCGGCGGCCGTGCAGCCCGGCCGCGACGGCGACCAGCCCGGCGGTCACGACGGCGAGCGGTCCGAGCGCCCACCAGGCGTCGTCGGCGTACGGCCGCAGCCGCATCACCCAGCCGAACGGCGACACTCCGCTCAGCCAGCCCAGCGGCCCGCCGGTGTGGGCGCTGAGGTCACCGACGACCCGGCCGGTCACGGCGGCGCCGAGCCCGACGGCGGCGATCCCCCGGGCCGCCGCGGCGGTGGTGGCGAGCTGGGCGGCGACCGCCCCGACGGCGGCGAACAGCCAACCGGCCGCGGCGAACTGGGCGCCCAGCGCGACCGACCCGGCGACCGGAAGACCTTGGCCGGCCAGCCCGGCGGCGACCGCCGTGGCGAGCAGCAGGTTGGCGGCGAAGACGACGACGAGGGCGGCGGTCAGGCCGGCGTACCGGCCGATCGGGGCGGTACCGAGCAGCTCCCGCCGGCCGGCTTCCTCCTCGGTACGGGTGTGCCGTACGACGGTGAGCAGGCTGATCAGCGCCACGATGACCGTGACGATGCTGATCCGCCAGGCGACCAGTCCGCCGAGGTCGGCGGTGTGCACCGGACCGTACAACGCGACCAGCGCGGCGTTGGCGTTGCTGGTCTGCGCGAACGCCGACCGTTCGGCGGCGGTGGGGTAGAGGGCGGGGAAGGCGGCGGCGAAGTTCGCCGGCATCACCGACAGCCAGATGATCCACAGCGGCATGACCAGCCGGTCGCGGCGCAGGATCAGCCGGACCAGGTGCCCGGTGCCGGCCAGCGGGTTCACCGCCGGGCTCCGGTGCCGCGGTAGTGCCGCAGGAAGAGTTCCTCCAGCGTCGGCGGCTGGCTGACCAACCCGCGTACGTCGGCCTCGGCCAGCCGGCGCAGCACCTCGGGCAGCACGGCCGGGTCGACCTCGCAGCGCAACCGGACCCCGTCGACCCTGAGCCCGTGCACCCCGGCCAGGTCGGTCAGGTCGGCCGCAGCGGCCAGGTCGGCGACGATGGTGGTACGGCTGAGATGCCGCAGCTCGGCGAGGGTGCCGCTTTCCACGGTCCGTCCGTCGCGGACGATGGTGACCCGGTCGCACAGCGCCTCGACCTCGGCGAGGATGTGGCTGGACAGCAGGACGGTCCGACCCTGTCGGGCGGCGTCGGCGACCCGGTCGCGGAACACCGCCTCCATCAGCGGGTCCAGCCCGGAGGTCGGCTCGTCGAGTAGCAGCAGCTCCACGTCGGCGGCGAGGGCGGCGACCAGCGCCACCTTCTGCCGGTTGCCCTTGGAGTAGCTGCGGCACTTCTTCGTCGGGTCCAGCGCGAAGCGCTCCAGCAGGTCGGCGCGGCGACGCCGGTCGAGGCCGCCGCGCAGTCGACCGAGCAGATCGATCACCTCGCCGCCGGTCAGGTTCGGCCAGAGGCTGACGTCGCCCGGCACGTACGCGAGGCGACGGTGCAGGGCGACCGCGTCCCGCCACGGGTCGCCACCGAGCAGCGACACCTGCCCGCCGTCGGGCCGCAGCAGGCCGAGCAGTACCCGGATGGTGCTGGTCTTGCCGGCACCGTTGGGGCCGAGGAAGCCGTGCACCTCGCCGGCCGCCACGGTCAGGTCGAGCCCGTCCAGCGCGGTGCTGCGGCCGTACCGCTTGGTCAGGCCCCGGACCTGGATCATTGTTTCCATATCTAGAAAGCTACGTTGCGTTCGCAAGGTGGTCAATGAAAAGCCCGCCACCAGCGGGCACGATTGCGAGGAACAGGGTCCGGCGTTGCAATGGCGCTTGCGGTTAATGCAACGATCGGCCAGGATGTGTTGCAATGAATTGAGGCTGAATGCAGCGGAGGGCGGGGCGGATGCCCGGCGGACGGTTGACCTATCAGGACCGGCAGCGCATCGAGCAGGCGCTCGCCGACGGCGCCGGCTACGCCGAGATCGCCCGCCGGCTCGACCGCCCGACCTCCACGATCAGCCGGGAGGTCGGGCGCAACGGCGGGTCGGGCGGCTACCGGGCCACCGCCGCGCACCGGGCCACCGCGCACCGGGCCCGCCGGACCGGACCGGTCACCCGGCCACCGGCCGGCCAGAGCACCGGCAACGGCCGGGACGCGGCCGCCGTGCAGGCCTTCGAGCAGCAGTTCGCCGCCCTGATGATCCAGTCGGGCTTCCCCCGGATGACCGCCCGGGTGCTGGTCAGCCTCTTCGTCAGCGACGGCGGCTCACTCACCGCCGCCGAGCTGGTCGACCGGCTGCGGGTCAGCCCGGCGTCGATCTCGAAGTCGATCGCCTTTCTGGAGCGGATCGGCTTCGTCTCCCGGCGGCGCGAGCCGGGGCAGCGGCGCGACCGGTACGCCGTCGACGACGGCCTGTGGTACCGGGCCTGGTCGCTGCGGGTGCACGTCTTCCGGACCTGGGCGGACGCGGCGACCCACGGCGCCGCTGTACTCGGGCCGGACACACCAGCCGGCGACCGGCTGCAGTTGATGGGCGAGTTCTTCGGGCTGGTCTGCCGGGACGTCGAGCGGATCACCGCCGAGTGGCAGGCGTTCCTGTCCACCCGTGGTCTGCCGCCGCAGCCCGACCCCGGTGCCGCCGCCGACCTCGGCAGGCCCACCGACGCTGACGCGCCTACCGTCGTCGCGGAGCCGGTCCGGTGACCGGCGTGCCGACCCGGCCGGGTGCCGGTCTCACCCGACGCACGGTCGGCACCGGCCTGCTCGGCGGTATCGTGGCGCTGGTGACCACCGGCTGTACCGAGTCGAGCACCGAGACGAGCACCGAGACCGGGTACCGGGTGCTGGTCTACAGCCGCACCACCGGGTACCGGCACGATTCCATCCCGGCCGGTGTCGAGGCCGTCGGCGAACTTGGCGCGGAGCACGGCTTCGCCGTCGACGCCACCGAGGACCCGGCCGTCTTCACCCCGGAGGACCTGCGCCGGTACGCCGCCGTCATCTTCCTCAACACCACCGGCGACGTGCTCGACGACGCCGGCCGAGCCGCGTTCGAGGGTTACATCAACGGCGGCGGCGGATTCGTCGGGGTGCACGCGGCCGCCGACACCGAGCACAACTGGCCGTTCTACGGCGAACTGGTCGGTGCGTACTTCGCCCAGCACCCGCCGGTGCAGCCGGCCACCGTCGAGGTCGTCGACCGGACCCACCCGGCCACCGCACACCTGCCGACCCGCTGGACGCGTACCGACGAGTGGTACGACTACCGGACCCGGCCGACCGACGCCAGGATCCTCGCGGTGCTCGACGAGACCAGCTACACCGGCGGGCAGATGGGGCAGCCGCACCCGCATGCCTGGTGTCGGACGTACGCCGGCGGCCGCACCTTCTACACCGGCGGCGGCCACACCATCGAGGCGTACGCCGAACCGGCGTTCCGCACCCACCTGCTCGGCGCGATCCGCTGGGCCGCCGACCAGTCGCCCGCCGCTGACGAGAGCCGGTCGCCCGCCCCCGCCGACCGGGATGCCACAGGGTGACGGCCGGGCCCCGGGCTCATCCGGACGGTCAGCGCTGACCTCCGAAGGTCGGTAACTATCCAATATCTGATTGAACACGGAGTGTGACGTGGCGCACGCTGCAGACCGGTCCGAGTCCGGCTGCAGCAGCCTCCGAGGAGGAGCGCGTGTCAGAGCCAGTCCGTGGAGATCTCCCCGCCGTCCGTACCGTCCTGGCCAGTCTCGCCGCGTCGGCCGCTCAACGCGCCGCAGCCGAACTGCCCCGCGACGCCCGGCTGGTGCACCGCCGTGACGAACGCGACGAACTCCTCGGCGGCCGGTTCGTCGACAGCCGCACCGGGCTGACCCCGACCCGCAGAGTCGGCCCGTTCCGCACCCCCGGCGGAGTCGACGTCTGGTACGAGACGTTCGTCGCCGCCCGCCGGCTCCAGGTCCGCGAGGTCGGCGCCACCGCACCCGCGTTCGTGGTCACCCAGGCCCGGCCGCCGGCCGTGCAACGTACCGGCACCGTTGTCCACATCGCAGCCGGCACCGTCTGGATCCGCGGCGACCTGTTCGGTGGGCTGCCCGCCGACGCGTACGCCGGGCTGCTCGTCACCGGCGGGACGCTGACGCTGGGCACCGCGACGGTGCACGGCGACGTCGTCGAGGTACCCGCCCCGCTGAGCGCCGTACTGCGGCTCGACCCGGCACCCGACCCGCCGCCAACCGGCGGCGTCGGCGGCTGCCACAGCGCCGGGACGACCACCACCCTGCCCGCGTCGGTGACCTTCCGGTTCAAGTCCGGCGCGGTCGAGATCGTCGGCGACCCCGGCGCGGCCACGGCCTGGGGGCAGCAGTTCCGGTTCGGCCCGGCCACCGGGGACTGGACGTTCGTCGAACAACTCTGGACGCTGATGCTCGGCTACACCATCGAGCCGGCCACGGTGGACGCCACTGCGGTCGGTGCCGACCCGGCCGGCAACCCGTTGGTCGGCTTCACCGGCACCGGCACCGTCCGCGACGCCGGGCTCGGCCTGCCGGTGGTCGTCGTCACCGACCCGGCGATCCTCGGCGAGGCGTCGACTGCGGCGACCTGGCTGCTGCGGGTCACCGGCCTGGCCGCCCGCTGGTACGCCCCGGACCTGCGGGAACACCCGCTGGACAGCGCATGGATGGTGATCGGCGCGTCCGCCGCGACGGTACTCGCCGACCCGGTCACCCCGCTGGCGCCGCCGGTCGCCCATGACATCCAGTTATGGGCGATCGCCGGCGGCGGCGGGCACCGGCTGCCCTGGCGGCAGACCTACAACGGACCGTTCCGGCTGTTCTACCGGTGCCACGCCGTTGACGGTGAGCACCTGATGGTCACCGGCCGCAGCGAGGTGGCCCTCGACCGGCCGGTGACCACCGCCGGGCAGCCGGTGCCCACCCCGGGCGGTGCCGGCACCCTACTGCTGCACCGCCGCGACGGCGAGATCACCGTGCTGCTCGGTGTGGCGGTCCCGGCCGACGCCCGCAGCCACCACCAGTTCGCGCTGCGCAACGCGCTGTTGTGGACCACCGTCCCGGCGTTCGTCTACGTCCGGGGCACCCTCGCCGGACCGGCCGGGCTGCCCGGGTCGACCGCCGACGGCCCGCTGCTGGTCGACAACGGCACCGCCCAACTGGCGTTCGGACTGCACGCCTGGGCGCCGACACTGCCCGACCCGTACGTGTCCAACGGTGCCCTCGACCGGCCCCGGATCGGCCGGGAACCGCCACCGGCGGCGCTGGTCTGCCGGATCGTCTGGACCGCGCCGGCCGACGTGCGGGTCGAGTTCGACGGCCAGCTCGGGCCGGCGGTGGCGGTCACCGGCCGTCCGGCGTCACCGGGCACCCCGCAGCCGCCGCCGAAGTCGTCCGGACCCGACATCGGGTTCAGCCAGGTCGAGCAGGGCCGCCTGGGGCTGGACAAGAAGGCCGACGCGCAGTGGGACTCCGCCCGTCGGCTGGAGCTGGAACTGCGCGGCCAGCGGATCCAGGCGGCCGTCCGGTCCGACGCCACGTCCACCTCGATGGTCGACGGCTACCTGTCCGAGGTGGTCGGCCGGTCGCCGAACCTGCTGCTGCTGGACGTCTCCACCAACCAGGACCTGCTCGGCGTCGGGCTCGGCATCGGCCCGAACCACCCGGACACCGAGTACGCCGTTGCCGGGCTGGCCACCCGGGCCGAGGTCGGCGCGCTGCGGGTGACGGCGCTGCCGCAGGTGCAGTGGGAACCGGTGCGCACCCTCGACACCGACCAGGACATCATCACCCTCGGCTGGTTTCCCACCCCGCTCGCCTCGGCCACCGACGGCGGCGCCACCTCCCTCGGTGCCCGGTCCCAGCGGCTCGTCCCGGTGGTGCCGGCCGACGCCGTGGCCGGCACCCTCGACGCGTTCGGCGACGGCACCGCGGTCGGGGTGCGCACCACGTTCCCGTTCGGCCTGATCGCGGCGGTGCTGGTCCAGCCGTACGACGACGGGCCGCGCCCGGCGGACCTGCTCGCGCTGACCCGCCCCGAGTTCGGTGACACCCGGGGCGGCATCCAGATCACCGCGCAGGCCGAAGGCGGCCGGCCCGACGACGGCGGCGTGTCGGCCACCTTCGCCGGCCGGATGCGACAACTGATCAACGGGGTGGACCTGGCCAGCGGGGGCCCGCTCGGGCTGTCGGTGCTCGGCTCCACCGCCGACCCGAGCGGCAGTGTGGAGACCGTCTTCAACACCGACATGGCCACCGACCCCCGGGTGCCGGTCACCCGGATCGACCTGTCCGGCTACGGCGGCTCCAGCTTCAGCGACTGGAACAACCCGTTCGCCGCGTTCGCCGAGGCGGCCAAGGTGCAGTTCCGGGTGACGATCGGCCGGACCGCGCTGGAGGTCGTCAAGGTCAACAGCGTGCTGCACCCGTGGGGCATCCGGGTGACCCGTTCGGTCACCGTGGAGCGTCGCCCCGGCGGCGGGGTGATCCGCCGCGACAGCGGCTGGCAGCCGGTCACCCCCGGCCTGTTCGACTACCGCTACCTCGACGCGGGGGCGATCACCGTCGCCCCGTACGTCTTCGACGCCGGGGTGTTCCGGGGCCTGTTCGACGTGCGCAACATCCGGCCGGCACCAGGTGCCGAGTTCGGCCACGGTGGCGCGCGGCTGGTGCCGTACCACTTCGACGCCGACCTTGCCCTCGACGGCGCCGCCGGGACGACACCGGCGGTCGGGGTGCTCGGCTGGCTGCAGGTCGAGCCGAGCGGCGCGCCGGCCGCCCCGGCCGCGCTGCGGGCGTTGATCGAGGCGCAGGGGCCGGTCGGCGGGCCGCTCGACACCGTCGTCGACGTCGGCGGCAGCGGCCTGCCGATGCGGGCCCAACGGATCGAGGTCGGCCTCGCCGACGACGCCGGCACCCCGGTGTTCGTGGCGACCGTCCGCGGCACCCCGCAGCTGCCCCGCACCGGCTCCTGGTCCATGGTGGTGCGCCCGGTCGTCGGCGCACCGGCCGGTGGCGGCGAGGCGACCGCCGTCGCCGACACCCGTGGTACGCCGCTGATCCGCCGCTACCCGGTCGGCTACCCGGCCAACGAGCTGCCGATCGGCGAGCCGCCGCTGGTTGGTACGCCGGGGGAGTACCGGTTCGCCGACGCCGCCGACCTGCTGCGCCCGACCGACCCGGCCACCGAGTACGCCTTCGTGCAGACCACCGCGACCCACGCGTTCCTGTTTCCCCGGCCGGTGGTGCCGGCACCCGGCGTGCCGCGCATCGAGTCGCGGGATCGGCCCGCGCTGGCCGACGTCCTGGCCCGGTCGACGTCCAAAGGGGCGTTCCCGCCGCCGCCGAACACCCTGGAGACCGCGCCCGGCGCGCTGCACCTGGACGTCGGGGCGGGCGGCACGCTGGCGTTCAGCGCTGCGGTGACGTTCACCAACCCGCCGACCGCGCTGCAGTTGGGCGGTGCCCCCGGACACGGGTCGGCGTTGCGCTACGACACTGCGACGCTGCGCCTGGAGGTCACCGAGGACCGCTGGTCGGCCGACTTCGCCGGACTGCGGGTCTGGACCGACGTGGCCGGCCTGGCCGAGCTGACCGGGTCCGAGCTGCACATCGTCGGCGGCACCGACCAGCGGCCGCAGGTCGCCCAGCTGCGGTCGTTGCTGCTCGCCGAGATCGAGCAGATCCTGCAGTACCTGCCGTTCGTCGGCGACCGGGGGGTGCAGGGTCCGATCGACCTGGCGGCGGCGAACGCCAAGCACGAGCTGAAGTTCGAGACGAAGCTGAAGTTCGACCTGCCGGACACGGTCGTGCCGCTCGGCGACTACGTCAAGCTGAGCCTGGCGGTGGCGGTCAGCGCCGGGGTGAGCCTCACCGACGGCAAGGCCAAGGGAGGGGCCAGCCTCGGGATCGCCCTCGAAGGCAAGATCCCGGTGCTGTCGGTCGGCGTGGCGAAGGTCTTCATCATCGTCTCCGGCAGCGTCACCTTCTCCATCGCCCTCGTCTCCGGCACGGTCACCAGCGAAAAGCTGGAACTGGTCGCGTTCGCCGGCGTCGGGGTGCAGGGCCAGATCGGCCCGTTCAAGGCGTACGCGTTCCTGGGTATCGGTTTCGTGCTCGTCTACGACGCCATCGCCGGCCAGACCAAGTACGGCGGACTGGTTGCGCTGGAAGCCGGGGTGGACCTCAAGGTCGTCAAGGTCAAGATCCGGGCCGAGCTGAGAGGCCTGGTGTACGACGACGCCGGCACCACCAAGTGCGACTACTCCGGATCGGTGAAGATCCAGGTCGATCTCTTCCTGATCCTTTCGATCAGCGCGTCCTACCAGGTCACCGAGACCGCTGCCCTGTGACGACCAGGGCGGCGAAGAAGGCGGACAGATGGCAACCTCGCACAAACTCACCCTGGTGCCGTACCTGCAGCGGTGGGACCACACCGGGCGGACGCTGACCGTACGGCTGCTGGTCGCCCCGGCCACCGACCCGCTCGCGCCGCTGCTCGCCTCCCCGGCGGGCGTGCCGGCCTTCGCCGACGCACACCTCGCGTTCGCGGTGTCCATCTCGGACACCGTCGCGGCGCTGCCGCAGCGCGACCGGGTCGACCAGACCGTCGCGTTGCCCGCCGCCCCGGCGACACTGCACGCCCCACACGCCCGGAGTATCTTCACCGCGATCGGCGCGGCACTGGAGATCCCGCCCGGCCCGGCCGGCGACACGTTCGCCCCGCAACACCGCGACACCACCCGGCAACTGCGCAAGTACCTGCCGGGCAGCTACCGCCGGTCGTTCGGGTTCGTCCGCCCGCGTACCTCGCTCGCCGTCACCGACGCCAGCTACCACTGCCTGATGACCTGCCCACCGGACCCGGCACCAGCGGTGCCGCCGACGGTGATCGGCTGGGGCGAGGCGATCGCGTACGCGCTGCGCCGCCCCCGACTCGCCGAAGCCCTCGGCCTGGTCGCCACCCTCGACGTGCCGGTCGACGCCGACCCGCGGCTGGCCGCCGGCGGCTGGCTCTGGGCCGACCTGGCCGCCCACAGCGACTACGCCGACGCCGTCGGCGCCGACCCGGGGCTGGTCCGTGCCTTCGCCACCCGGGTGCCGCCGCTGCCCGCAGCCGACACCCGGCCGGTCTTCACGCCGGTGGCGTTCCCGGTCAGCGCCGACGCCACCGAGGCCGGCGCCCTCGGCAACTACGACAAGGTCTTCGCCGAGACGCTGCGCTTCGACGACGGCTTCGCCAAGATCGTGCATGCCCGGCAGCCGGTCAGTGCCGACCTGCTCGACGAGACCGGCGCCGGCGCGCCGATCGCCCGCGACGAAGGTGTCCAACTCGGCTGGGACGACGAGGACATCCTCGAAGGGCAGAACCGGGCGCTCGGTGCCCCACCCGACGGTGAGGATCCGGTGCTCGCCCCCCGCGGCGTGCTCGGCTACCGGGTCGACGTCCGCCCGGCCGGCGGCACCGACTGGACCTCGCTGTCGTTGGTGGACGCCCCGCTGGCCGTCGGCGTCGACCTGGGTACGGCCCGCGAGGAACGGTGGACCGAGGTCGCCCCGGCCGAACACAGCGGCCAGCTCTGGCTACCCGCCTGGTTCGTCCGCTGGCGCGGCGGGTCACTCGTCGTCGACACCGACGACGAGCAACGGCTGATGGAGGTGCCGCCCGGCGCACCGGAGCAGGCGGTGCCGGTCGACGCCGACACGGTGCCGCCCCGCTACGGCCAGTCGTACGAGTTCCGGGTCCGGCTCGCCGACCCCACCGGCGGCGGCCCGCCGGTCGACGCCGCACCGGTCGACGCCGCGCCGGGCCAAATCGGCGAGGCGCCGGTCGCGCTGCTGCACCTGCGTCGGCACCGGCCGCCGGCCCGGGTCGGGCTGGACCCGTTCAACCCGGAACCGGACGGCACCGTGGCGGCGCTGCGGGTGCACCGGCCGCGCCTGGGCTATCCGGAAGCGGTGTACGCCGCCGGCCCGGCCGCCCGCACCGACCTGCTCGCCCAGATCGCCGCCAACGACGCCGGGCCGCCGGAAGCGGTGACCGTGCCGGGCGTCGCCGACCCGGACGCCGTACTGCTGCAGGTCCGGGTGCTGCTGAAGGCCCCGGCCTTCGACCCGGCCGCCGACGTCGACGGGTACGTCGAGTGGTACACCACCACCCGGCTGTTCCCCGACGACGCCACCGGCGCGCTCGACCTCGACCTGACCTGGGTCGAGGCCGGCGACTACCGGTCGGTTGACGTCACCGATCAGCTCGGCCCGGACGGGCTGGTCAGCGGCCCGGTCACCGTGGTCACCGGGCGGGACCTGCGGCTGGAGGTACGGGCGATGGGCCGCGAGGATCTCGGCTACTTCGGCAGCGAGGCCGCCCGGCGTGGCCCGGCCGAGATCATCGACCTGCACGGAACGGCCGATCCGGCGAGCGAAGCCGACCTGCTGCGCCCGCTGCCGCCGGCCGACGGCCTGCGGTCGGTGTTCCTGCGCCCGGACCCGGCCGGCCCGCCGCCGGCCGCGACGGCCGTCGCCGCCCAGGCCGCACCCACCCCGGCGCTGCTCGGCCGGCTGGCCGGCGCGCTCGACCTGGTCGCCGGCGGCCCGACCCTGCTCGGCGTACCGGGGGAGCGGGTGGTGTTCGGCTGCGCCGGGCTCGGCCACCACCTCGCCCCGGACGGCGGCAGCGTCGAGTTCACCGATCCGACCGAACTCGCCGGGCGGTGGCTGCACGCCGTACAGGCGGTGGTGGACCGGGACTGGACGTGGCGCGGCGCCGGCTCACCGACGCTGACGCTGCGGCGCACCGTACGACTGCCGGACGCCCCCGGTGCACCGCAGACCGTCACCGACGTCGGCGTGATCGAACTGGTCGACTCGGTCAACGTGCAGGCCGGCACCGGCGACCCCGACCGCGGCTTGGTCCGGATGATCTTCCTCGACGCGGTGGCGGCACCGCTGGGTCCCGACGGGCTGCCGTACGAGCCGCAGGTCGACTACGACCTGGAGTTCCGCCTCGAGACCGGCGACGTGGTGCGACAGACAATCTCCTCGACGCTGCCGATCGTCACTGCGCCGAGGCAGGTGCCCCGGGTGGTCGCCGCCGGCATCGCGCTCACCCCGTACGGCACCGACGCGTCGTACGCGGCGACCACACCCCGGATCCGGCGGCTGTGGCTGGAGTTCGCCGAGCCGTTGGCCGACCCGCGTGACGCGTACTTCGTCCGGCCGTTGACCGTCACCCCGGACCCGATGCTGCTGCCCGGCACCGAACCGGTCGCCGATCCGGCCACCGTGCCGACCCTGCCGCTGGACCCAGAACCGGTCCGGGTGATCACCCCGGGCCAGGTGCAGGACCTGGCCGGATACGCCACCATGCAGCGCCTCGAACCGGCGGCCGACAGCGACCGGCACTTCCTGGTGCCGCTGCCGCCGAACACCGACCCCGGCTCGCCGGAGCTGTTCTCGTTCTACACCTACGAGATCCGGGTCGGCCACGACCGCGGCCCGCTCGACGATCCGCTCTGGTCCACCGCCCAGGGCCGGTACGGCGAGCCGCTGACGTTGGACGGGGTGGCGCATCCGGCACCGGAGCTGGCCGCCACGGTGCTCGCCGAACCGGACGGTGCGGTGCGGGTCCGGGCCCCGTACGCCATCCCGTACCTCGGGCTGCGCCGGGCGTTGCCGGACCCGCCGAACACCCAGCTGTGGGCGGTGCTCTACGCCCGGGTGACGCAGGCCGACGCGAGCACCCGGCGCAACGTGCAGGTCGGCCTGCGCCCGTTGTGGATACCCCGACGACAGCCCGGTCCGCGTTCGGTGCCGTTGCCGGTGGAGGGGGAGACGACCTGGTCGGGGACAGAGGTGCGGGCGGCGTTGGAGACGGCCGGGTTGCCGCCCGGGCTACCGGTCAGCGTGCTCGTCGTCGAGGTGCTGCCGGAGCCGAACGGAAGCTTCGCCGACCCGCTCGGCGGTGACCTGGGTCAGGTCCGGATCCTGCGGACGTCGCCACTGTCCGCCGTCGACCACGACTGCTGCGTACCGTGACGCCGGTCCGCCGGAACGGGCGGCGGGGCGGCGCCGGACTGGTAGCGGGCGGTGTTGGCGGTAGGAGCGGAGTCCCCGGGCCCGGACAGCCGTCGGCGTCGACTGCCCGGGCCCGGGAACTCCGCTGGTTCGTGGTCAGCTCGCCGTGCAGCTGACGTCGCCGGGCGGCTGACTACTCCCGCTCGTCGACGCGATGAAGCCTGCGGTGGTCGACGATCCGGCGGAAAGCTGGCCGTTGTAGCTGGCGTTGGTCACCGTCACCTGGCTGCTCTGCTGGCTGAACGTGCCGCTCCAGCCCTGGGCCACGGTCTGCCCGGCGGGCAGGGTGAAGGTCACCCGCCAGCCGTCGATGGCGGTGGAGGCGCTGTTGGTGACCGTCAGCCGCCCCTCGTAGCCGCCCGGCCAGGACGCCGGTGCCGAGACGGTGGCCGTGCAGGACGACCCAGGTGTGGTCGGCGGGGCGGTGGTCGGTGGCGCCGTTGTCGTCGGTGGCGCCGTCGTGGGCGGCGGGCTGGTCGGCGGCGGGGTGGTGCCGGTGGTGAACTGCCACCAGTCGACGTTGAACAGGTAGCCGCTGCCACCGGTGAACACCAGGTACAGGTCGTGGGTGCCGGAGGCGCCGGTGACCGGGCAGGAGACACTGGTCCAGCTCTGCCAGCCGCCGGTGCCGGGCACGTAGCAGGTGCCGACCCGGGTGCCGGTCGGGCCACCGAGTCGCAGCTCGATGTTTCCGCCACTGGAGTCAGCGGCCACCCGCGCCGTGAACGAGGCCGCCCCGGCGCCGAAGGCAACGCCCTTCACCTTGATGTAGTCGCCGTTCTCGATCCAGCCGACGTTCATGGTGCCCTCGCTGGACGGCTCTGTTTCGATCCCGGCCGACCAGGCGATCGTCTCGGCCTCCTGACGGACGTACGGGTTCAGGGTGCCGATCTGCGGCGCGCCCGCCGTGGTCATGTTCATCGTCGGGATCGTGCCGTCGGCGCGGTAGCTGAACTTCTCCACCGCGACGGAGCGGGTGAATCCACCGCCGCCGGGCAGCGCGCCGTTGTGGTAGAAGAAGTACGAGCCACCGGCGAAGTCGATGACGCCGGGGTGGTTGGTGAAGCTGCCGCCCTGTCGCGGCATCACCGTACCCCGGTAGGTCCACGGGCCGGTCGGTCCGGGAGCCGTCGAGTAGCCGATGAACTCGGAGCAGCATTCGGCGGCGAAGACGTTGTAGTAGATCCCGTTGCGCTGGTAGACCCAGGGCCCCTCTTCGTACAGCGTGGGCCGGTCCGGATCGCCGGTGCGGGTGCCGAACCCGGCGGTGGTCAGCGGGATCCGGGTCGGGCTCGCCGAGTACGAGATCATGTCGGGGTTGAGCCGGACGTACCACAGGTTGGGGTTACCCCAGTACAGGTACGCCTGCCCGTCGTCGTCGATGAACGCGTGCGGGTCGATTTCGCCGTTGGCCACCAGCGGGTGGCCGAGCGCGTCGCGGAACGGACCGGTCGGGCTGCCGGCCACCGCGACCCCGATCGCCATCGAGTTGGTCGCCCTGGCCTTCACCGGTACGTACCAGTAGAACTTGCCGTTGCGTTCGATGACGTGGCCGGCCCAGGCGTCGGCGCTGGCCCAGCTGAACGTGGTCAGGCTCAACGGTGAGCCGTGGTGTGTCCAGTTGACCATGTCGGCGGAGGAGAACAGGTGCCAGTCGTTCATGGTGAAGTACGTGGAGCCGTCCTCGTCGTGGCTGGTGTACAGGTACACCCGTCCGTCGTGGACCATCGGCGCCGGATCGGCGGTGTAGATATGTTGCACAATCGGATTGTCGGCCCGGGCCGGGGCGGCGAAAAGGAACGTCGCCACGCACAGCAGGCTCGCGACGAAACCGATGGCGCGGTTGCGTCTCGTTCTGGTCAAGGTGACTCCTCGTCGGAGCTGTACCGGGTGCGCGGAGATCGGCCAGGCCGACTGCCGGCGGCCGGTGCCGGCAGTCGGGACGATCACCTGGTCATGATTCGAGGGTGCCCGGACGCCATGCAGCGATGCTGTCGACGCGTCCGTGCCACCTGCCACGCGTGGTGCGGGGTGGTGCGTCGAAGCCTGCCCTTCGCTCCCGCAGCCGAGGATAACTGTTATCGATAACATCAGCAATCCATCGACGTGCGTCAAGTCGTGCCGGGCGGCTCTGCGTCGTTCGCGCTGCGGGAGCCGGGCGATGGAGGGTTGACTTGGGTCGGCGCTGTTGTTCTCGCTCACAGGCCGCCCGGTGGCCCGGTCAGTCCCAGGCCCGGCCGAGGGCGTGCAGTTGGTCGGCGTACTCGATACGGTTTGGCCACGTCGTCGGCCAGGCCGCCGTTCCGTACGCCGCGCCGAGGAACGCCCCGGCCAGACACGCGATCGAGTCCGAGTCACCGGAGGTGGCCGCCCCGCGGGCCAACCCGCCCACCGGGTCGTCGGCGTGCCACAGTGCACAGAGCAGCCCGGTGGCCAGGGCCTCCTCCGCGATCCAGCCCTCCCCGGTGAGCCGGCAGGCGTCGCCGCCGTCGTCTCCGGCGGCCAACGCCGCGTCGAGCCGGTCCAGTACGTCGAGACACTCGTCCCAGCCCCGCGAGATGAACCCCGCCGGACTGTCCATCCCCGGCCGCTGCCACAGCGGGCCGAGCCAGTCGTCGCGGTACACCTCCCGCTGCCCGCGACAGTGCTCACGCAGCAGGCCCGGCAGCGCAGGCAGGGGTGTACCCGCGCGCAGCAGCCGGACCGCGACGGCGGTCAACTCGCTCGCGGCCAGCGCGGTCGGGTGGCCGTGGGTCAGCCCGGCCTGCAGCTGCGCGACGCCGGCCACGGTGTCGTCGTCGTAGGCGTCGACCAGACCGACCGGGGCGACCCGCATGTTCGCCCCGCAGCCCTTCGACCCGGCGACGGTGGCCTGTTGCCAGGCGACTCCGGTGGCCAGTTCGCCGCAGGCCTGCAGACAGGTCATTCCCGGGGCCCGGTTGTTGTCCGGACTGGCCGCCCAGGCCAGGAACCGGGCCCGGAGCAGCGGCTCCAGCCCGTCCGGGGTGGCGGCTGGGGCGTCGTGCAGCGCCCAGCCGACCGCGAGGGCCATCTGGGTGTCGTCGGTGACCAGTGCCGGCTCGCCGACCAGCTCACGCGGCCCGGCCAGGCCGTACCGGTGGTGGATCTCGGCGACCGTCAGGAACTCGGTCGGCTTGCCAAGAGCGTCACCGTACGCCAGCCCGAACAGGCACCCGGACGCCCGGCCACCCACCGCCGTACCACCCACCGCGACCTCCCCGTCTCGTCCCGGTCGGCAGGTTAGTCGGGCCGGTCAACCGGCGCGCGTCCCACCTTCGGCGCCGGTACGACACCGGACGCCAGCAGGTGCGCGCTCGCGGCGAGCAGCGCCGGCTCCCGGCCGAAGACCCGGGCGATTCCGAGCGCGTGGTCGAGCACGACGTCCGCGTCCGGCGCGTCGGCCGCCGCCTCGGCCGCCGTCCACCCCGGACCTTCGATTCCCTGTACGGCGACCCGCGTCAGGCCCGCCGCCTCGAACTCGTCTGTTAGCTCCTCGACGCGATGGAAGTAGGCCACGGTGAAGCCGATCCCGGGGTTGTTGCGCCCCTCGGTGAGCAGCGTGCGCGCCTCCCGGGCGATCGACTCGGCCCACCGGCGGGTCGCGGCGAAGTGGAGCGGGCCGGCGAAGCGGGAGATCGCGGCGGCGACGACGAGACCGCCCGGTCGGGTCACCCGGACCGCCTCGGCCAGCGCGGTGATCCGGTCGTCGCGGTGCACCAGGTGGTAGAGCGGCCCGAGCAGCAGCGTCGCGTCGTACCTGTCGTCGGTCTCCGGCAACGCGCGGGCGTCGGCGACGTCGGCGTCGATCGCCGGCCGACCGGACCGGGCCTGAGCGACGTGCGCCGGGACCAGGTCCAGCAGCCGGATCCGGTGGCCGGCGGCGGCGAGGTGCCGGGCGTACGCGCCGTCGGCCCCGCCGACGTCGAGGATCCGGGCCGGGGGTACCGGCAGCAGATCGTCGAGCAGTTCGAGAGTACGCAGCCACTCCAGCCGGCCGGACGGACGGGCCCGCAGCCGGTCCGCCTCCCGGTAACGGGAGGTGTAGTAGTCGACGATGATCGCGGACGACGGGTCGGCCATGCCGTCATCATCGGCGACCGCCGTCCGGCCCGGCCAGGCATTTTCGGGGCGCGGCCCGGGTCTGCCGCCGACAGTCCTCAGCCGGGTTCGGCTGCCCGGCCCTGCTCCGAAATACTTCCGGAAGCTTGGGGTGGCTGCTGGGTGGCCGGATGGCTCAAGCGGCGGGAGTATCCGACGACGCGCCGACCTGCTGATCGGCCAGGCAGGACCGCTGGCCAGCTTGAACGCCTGCCCCGCCGACGGTGGGCCGGCCGGCACGGTGTTTCCGTAATGTTTCCGAAAGTCGTTGACAAGCGGCGGACTGCCTCATACCGTCGTCCCATCGACTTATCTCTATGAGCGTCGATCCCCACCACCGCGCGGTACGGCACCGATCCCCGACGGCGGTCACCGTCCACGACAGGCCGTCGGGTCGTACCGCACCGCTGGCTCCCGCCAGCCTTCAAAAGGAGGAAGCACCTACATGAAGGACACTCCCGTCAAGTCGAGAGGGCGCGGCCGCATGCGGCTGCTGCTCGGCACCGCGTGCGCCGCGGCGCTGGTCGTCAGCGGCATGGTGATCGCCCCCAGCGCGCACGCCGAGGCCGACCGAACCCTCAACCAGAACACCACCGGCACCCACAACGGGTACTACTTCTCGTTCTGGAAGGACAGCGGCAACGCCAGCATGACGCTGCGCGAGAACGGCCGGTACTCCAGCCGGTGGGACGGCAGCACCAACAACTGGGTCGGTGGCAAGGGCTGGGCTACCGGCACCCGGCGCACGATCAGCTACTCGGGCAGCTACAACCCGAACGGCAACAGCTACCTCGCGCTGTACGGATGGACGCGCAACCAGCTCATCGAGTACTACGTGGTGGAGAACTTCGGCACCTACAACCCGAGCAGCGGCGCGCAGCGGATGGGCTCCGTCACCACCGACGGCAGCGTCTACGACATCTACCGCAGCCAGCGGGTCAACGCGCCGTCGATCGACGGCACCGCCACGTTCTACCAGTACTGGAGCGTTCGGCAGCAGAAGCGCACCGGCGGCACCATCACCACCGCCAACCACTTCGACGCCTGGTCGCGGGCCGGCATGCAGCTCGGCAGCAACCACAGCTACCAGGTCGTCGCCACCGAGGGCTACCAGAGCAGCGGCAGCTCCGACATCAACGTCTGGGAAGGCGGCGGCGGCGACCCCGGACCGGGCGACCCTGGACCGGGCGACCCCGGACCGGGCGACCCGGGCCAGAGCAACTGCACCGCGGTGCTGTCGGCCGGCCAGCAGTTCGGTGACCGGTTCAACCTCAACGTCTCGGTGCAGAACGTCAGCAACTGGACCGTCACCCTCAGCCTGCACGGCGGACAGAGCCTGCAGAACAGCTGGAACGCCTCGGTCAGCGGCACGACCGGGAACATCACCGCCAGGCCGAACGGCAGCGGTAACAACTTCGGAGTGACGATCATGCACGGGGGCAACTGGACCTGGCCGACCGTCACCTGTCGAACATGACCCCGACCGATCGTCGATAGCAACCACTGTCGACAGGGCACATCGTGGGCGGGTCGACCCTGCTTTGAGGGTCGACCCGCCCCGGTGCGCACCCCGGTCGCCCATCCGGTGGTCAACCCTTGACGCAGACCACCTGCCGCAGGTGCGCCACCACCTCGACCAGGTCGGCCTGCTCGGCGAGCACCTGGTCCAGGTCCTTGTACGCCGCTGGGATTTCGTCGACCACACCGGCGTCCTTGCGGCACTCCACCCCGGCGGTCTGCTCGGCCAGGTCGTCGACGGTGTAAGTCTTCTTCGCCTTCGACCGTGACATCCGCCGGCCCGCGCCGTGTGACGCCGAGCAGTACGCCGCCTCGCTGCCCCGACCCCGCACGATGTAGGACCCGGTCCCCATCGATCCGGGGATGATGCCCAGCTCGCCCCGCCCGGCCCGGATCGCCCCCTTGCGGGTCACCAGCAGCGGCACCCCGTCGTAGACCTCCTCGGCCACGTAGTTGTGGTGGCAGGAGATCGGCTCGTCGAAGCGGACCGCCGGCACCGCCGTGCGCAGCACCCGGCAGAGCAGCGCCAGCATGACCGAGCGGTTGCGGGCCGCGTACTCCTGCGCCCAGGCCAGGTCCCGCCGGTACGCCGCCATCTCCGGGGTGTCGGCGAGGAAGACCGCCAGGTCGCGGTCGGGCAGGTCGGCGTTGTGCGGCAGCTTCCGGGCCGCCACGATGTGCCGCTCGGCCAGCTCCTTGCCGATGTTGCGGGAGCCGGAGTGCAGCATCAGCCAGACCCGTCCGGCGTCCGGACCGCCCTGCTCGACGCACACCTCGATGAAGTGGTTGCCGCCGCCGAGCGTGCCGAGCTGACGCTGCGCCCGGGCCTGCAGCGCGGCGACCCCGGGGTGCAGGTCGGCGAAGCCGGACCAGAACCGGTCCCAGCCGGCGGTCGGCAGGCCGTGCACCCGACGCGGGTCGACCGGGGTGTCGCGGGCCTGGAAGCCGACCGGGACCGCGGCCTCGATCGCGGTACGCAGCGCGCCCAGGTCGTCCGGCAGCTGCGCGTCGGTCAGGCTGGTCCGCACCGCCGACATGCCGCAGCCGATGTCGACGCCGACCGCGGCCGGGGCCAGCGCCTGGCGCATCGCGATCACCGAGCCGACGGTGGCACCCTTGCCGTAGTGCACGTCGGGCATCACCGCGACGCCGTGCACCCACGGCAGCGTGCCGATGTTGCGCAACTGCTGGCTGGCCTGCGGCTCGATGGCCGCCGGATCGGTCCAGACCTTGACCGCGCGGGTCCCGGGCAGCAGCGTGTGACTCATCGGGAGACTCCTCGGTACGGGGGCGTGACGGTGATCCGGCGCCGGCTGCGGGCACCGGGAAAGACCGGTGAGGATCAGCGCAAGCTCGGTGAAGATCAGTGGGACTGCTGGTGGGCGCGGCTCAGCCGCGTCGGGCGGTGGCAGGTCTCGCCAGCGGTCGCATCGGTGGCTCCTCGGTCGTCACGGTGCCGTTCACGCTAGAGGCCGCTGGCCGGTGGCGGCAATCGGATTGTCGTCGGTGCGGGCGCCCCGGGCGCGCCGGGAGGCGGCGTAGGTGACGGTACGGAGCCGTTGGATCAGCCCACCCGTTCGCAGCCGCAGCGGAGGGTGCCCGGTCGGATCGAAGGCGAGCGCGGCGTCGACGGCCGGCGGCAGCGGCTCGCCGACGTCGATCCGACCGAACGTCCGCCAGTGGCTGGTGGCGGTGGCCGCCGCCAGCCGCAGCACGATCGGGCGACGGGCGGCGATCTCGGCGAGTCGCTCGACGGCGCCGCCGAGGCGGCCCGGGGTGGCCGGGAACGCGGCCAGGTAGATCCGGTGTCGGTCGTGCCGCAACGACAGGATGCTGCCGTACGTGGTGGCGAAGTCGCGCCGGGGTAGCGGCAGGTGGCGCAGTACCGGCGCTCGGCCGGCACTGGACACCAGCAGGTCGACCGGGCGGTCCGGGGCCTGGATCCGGACCGCCAGACCGAGGACGTCCGGCCAGCCGGGCGGGGTCGGGGTGCCCCGGGAGAACCGGATGACGGCCGGCCACCGTCCCGCCGGCAGGAACCAGTCGGCGAGTGGCCCCCAGAGCTGGACCTCGCCGGTGAACGAGCGGCCGCGCGGGTGCAGCAGCCGGCCGCCTCGTACGCGCGCCATCCAGGCTCCGAAGGTCACGGGCAAGCCATACCCAGGTTCGGCGCGATGTACCGCCGACGGTCGGCGTCCGGCGATCTACCGCTGACGGCCGGTGTCGGGTTCACCAGGATGTCCAGTCCATCGAGCTGCTCGCCGGCGACGGCGAAGACGTGGTCGAGCTCGGCCGGCACCGCCACGTCGGCACGGACCGCCCGGGCGGCACCGCCGCAGTCGCGGACCACCTCGGTCGCCGCCGCCTCGTCCGCCCGGTAGGTGAACAGCACGGTCGCGCCGTCGGCGACCAGTCGTCTGACGATCGCCCGACCGATGCCCCGGGACCCGCTGGTGACTACCGCGCCACGTCCGCCCAGCACCTGCGTAAGACCTCCGGCACCAGGAACCCGCCATCGTCGCGCACCGATCGATGATAGTCGGCCGCGTCCGTCCGCCGGCCGCGCCGCTCACGGGTCGGCCGCGTCCGTCCGCCGGCCGCGCCGCTCACGGGTCGGCCGGGTCGGTGCTGGGTCCGGCCGCGTCGGGTCGGCGAGCAGCAGGCATGCTGGAACCTGTTGATCGTCGCAGTGTCGGCGGCGCGGGTGTCCGGTGCGGCCCCGCCCCGAGGCCACCGAGGCGGGCGCCCGGGTCACCGCCGACCCTGGCACCGATCAGATCGAGCTCGTGCTCAGCACGTAAGGAGAATCCCAATATGTCGGTATCGTCACCATCCGGCCACGCCTTCCCCGGCAACTTCCTCTGGGGTACGGCGACCGCGTCGTACCAGGTCGAGGGGGCCGCCGCGGTGGACGGCCGGACACCATCCATCTGGGACACCTTCGCGCACACCCCCGGTCTGGTCACCAACGGCGACACCGGCGACGTGGCCTGCGACCACTACCACCGGCTGGAGGAGGACCTGGACATCCTCGCCGAACTCGGTGTCGGCGCATACCGGTTCTCGATCTCCTGGTCCCGGGTGCTGCCGGGCGGCGGCAGCCAGCTCAACCAGCGGGGTGTGGACTTCTACTCGGCGCTGGTCGACGGGCTGCGGGCTCGGGGTATCGCACCGGTCGCCACCCTCTACCACTGGGACCTGCCGCAGGAGCTGGAGGACGCCGGCGGCTGGCCGCACCGGGACACCGCCGAGCGGTTCGCCGAGTACGCCGGCCGGATGGGTGAGGTGTTCGGCGACCGGGTGCACACCTGGATCACCCTGAACGAGCCGTGGTGCTCGGCGTACCTGGGCTACGGCTCCGGGGTGCACGCCCCGGCGCGCACCGAGCCGGCCGCCGCGCTCGCCGCCGTGCACCACCTGAACCTCGGTCACGGTCTGGCGGTACGGGCGCTGCGGGCGAGCATCGACCCGGCGGCCCGGGTCAGCGTCACGTTGAACCTGCACCACGTGCGGGGCGAGTCGCCCGGTGACGCCGAGGCGGTACGCCGGATCGACGCGCTGGCAAACCGGGCCTTCCTCGGGCCGATGCTGGACGGGGCGTACCCACGGGACCTGATCGACGACACCGCGGCGGTGACCGACTGGTCGTTCGTGCGCGACGGCGACGAGGCGGCCGCGCACGCCCCGCTGGACCTGCTCGGGGTGAACTACTACAACCCGGTGCTGGTCCGCCAGTGGGACGGGGTGTCGCCCCGGTCGACCGCCGACGGGCACGCCGACGGGGCGGCCTCGCCGTGGATCGGTGTCACCGACGTCGAGTTCGTCACCCAGCCCGGCCCGTACACCCAGATGGGCTGGAACATCGACGAGACCGGGTTGACCGAGCTGCTGCTGCGGCTGCACCGCGACTACCCGGGGCTGCCGATGATGATCACCGAGAACGGGGCGGCGTTCGACGACGTGCTCGACGACGACGGCCGGGTCCGTGACCCGCGACGGGTCGACTACCTGCACCGGCACCTGACCGCGGTGGCCGAGGCGATCGACGGCGGCGCCGACGTACGCGGGTACTTCGTGTGGTCGCTGATGGACAACTTCGAGTGGGCGCACGGGTACGGCAAGACGTTCGGCATCGTGCACGTCGACCGGCAGACGATGCGGCGTACGTGGAAGGAGAGCGCGCACTGGTACCGGCGGGTGGTGGCCGCGAACACGCTGCCGGCCGCCCACTGACCGGGCCGGTCGGCCCGGTGCCGCTGGTCGGCCCCGCCGCCGCCGGGTGGCGGTCGCCGCTGACCGCGAACTGCCCGGATTCGGTTCACCTATCGACCTGATAATTCCGATCGACATGCTAGACATTGCCGGTCCGGTCCGGCACCCTCGACAGGGTGGACTGGGTATTGGTGCTGGCCGGTTGCGGCATCGGAATCATCGTCGGGCTGACCGGCATGGGCGGCGGGGCGCTGATGACCCCGATGCTGGTGATCTTCTTCGGCGTACCGCCGCTCGCCGCCGTCTCCAGCGACCTGGTGGTCAGCGCGGTGATGAAACCGGTCGGCGGGCTGGTGCACATCCGGCGGCGGACCGTGCACTGGTCGCTGGTCGGCTGGCTCTGCCTGGGCAGCGTGCCGAGCGCGTTCGCCGGCGTCCTGCTACTGCGCTCGCTCGGCGACGGCGAGCGACTGCAGCAGGGCATCAAGGTGGCGCTCGGGGTGGCGCTGGTGCTGGCCGCCGCCGGCCTGGTCTTCCGCACCTACACCCGGATGGCCGAGCACGCCGCCCGCCGCCGGACCGGCACCGCCGGCCTGCCCGGCAGCGACACCGCGCCGGCCGAGCCTGCGCTGCGGGCCCGGCCGGCACCGACCGTGCTGATCGGTGCCGTCGGCGGTCTGATCGTCGGGATGACCAGCGTCGGTTCCGGTTCGCTGATCATCATCGCGTTGCTGATGCTCTACCCGCTGCTGCGGCCCGCCTTCCTGGTCGGCACCGACCTGGTGCAGGCGGTGCCGCTGGTGATCGCGGCAGCGGTCGGGCACCTGCTGTTCGGCGACTTCCGCCTCGACCTGACCGCCTCGTTGCTGCTCGGCGCGGTGCCCGGGACGTGGCTCGGCGCACAGCTGTCGTCGCGGGCACCCGGTGGCCTGGTCCGTCGGGCGTTGACCCTGGTCCTGCTGGCCAGCGCCATGAAACTGCTGGGCGTGCCGGACATCCCGCTGCTGGTGGCGCTCGCCGCCGTCGTGGTCGCCGGGTCGTTCGGCTGGATGGCCGCCCGCCGCCGGCACGGCCTGCCCGCGCTGGCCCGTACCGAGCTGCGTGAGCCGGACCGGCCGGCCGACCGGGCCGAACCGCTGCGGGTCGGCGGCCGGTGACCGTCAGGACGGCTGCCACGGGCCGCTGACGAACCGGCCGTCCTCGTCGAACGGGTACGGGTTCGGCAGGCAGCCGCCCAGGTCGGTGGTCTGCAGGCCCATCACCGGAGCCAACCGGCCCTGGCCAGCGCAGCCCATGTGGTCGAAGCCCAGGTAGTGGCCGATCTCGTGGTTGATCACGCTGGTCTGGTACTCGTCGATGGTCACCGGGTAGCCGTCCGCGCCCTGCAGCCAGCGGCGCAGGTTGATCATGATCGTGGTGCCGAACCGGCAGGAAAAGACCCCGGCCGTGGTCAGCCCGACCTGACCGCACAGCCGGTCGACGGTCTGCGGGGTGGCCAGCCGGATCCGCACGTCGTAGCTGTTTCCACCGACCCGCCGGAACGACCACGACGCCCGGTTCAACCCGACACTACGGTCGGTCACCGGGTGGAACCCCGACTCGGTCCAGCCACGGGAGGCGGCCAGGATGCCGTCCACCCGGTCGGCGAACCGCCGGACCGTCCATGGCTCCAGACCGCCCCAGTCGATGCCCTGTTCGACCTCGACGCGGTAGGTGACGATCCGGGCACCGATGCCGATCCGGCCCGCCGCCCCATCGGCGGCGGCGAAGCTGCCGCTGGCCGAGTCGGGGATCGCCGAATCCGGCGGCACGGTCGGCGTGGGGCTCGGTGTCGGGCTCGGGCTGGCGCTCGGCGTCGGGCTGGACCCGGCGGCGTCCGTCGTCGCGTTCGGTCCGGTCGGATCGGCCGTCGCCGGCTGTCCGCCGGCCGCACCCGGTGCCGGCAGCCACTGCGGTTGCGCCGGGGCGGTGCCACAACCGACCAGTACGCCGGCAGCCAGCACCGCTGTCAGCAGCGCTGCCGGGACCGGATATCGCCCGATATGCACCTTCAGCCAACTCCCCTCGGCGATGTCAAGCCACCCAACCACAGCGACGGTGTCCGACCCGCACCAGGTGACCCGTGGTGACCTAAATCGCCGACGACCGGAGAGCTTCGCGCCACCGGGTGACTGCCGTCCGGCGAGGACGTTGGCTAGGGTCGATCCGATGCACCGGATCGACGACACGGCACCCGCGACGCGCTGGGAAGACGCCTTCCTCACCGGCAACGGCGAGTACGGGCTGATGGTGCACGGCGACCCGACGGCCGAGCGGATCGTGATCGACCACCACCGGTTCGTGCTGCCCAACGGCACTCGCGACCGGCGGCCACCGGAGCTCGCCGGGGTCATCGAGCGGGTCCGGGACCTGATCCTGGCTGGCCGACGGGCCGAGGCCGGCCGGCTGCTCGCCAACGGCCGGCAGCTGGAGTGGACCCAGTCGTTCCACCCCGGCTACGCGCTGACCGTCGACGAACCGACCCTCGACGCGCCGGCCGGCCTGCCCGCCGAGCCGGCGCCACTGCCCGCCGGCTACCTGCGTACCACCGACTTCACCACCGGCGAGATCACCGTACGGTGGGCCGGCGACCGCACCCGGCGGGCCTTCGTCTCCCGCGCGGACCGGGTCGCCGTGATCCGGCTCGCCGCCGGCGAATGTCTGCTCGGCGCCACCGGCGAGCTGCCCGGCCGACCGGCCGACGTCACCTACGACACCACCGCCTACCGGCGCGACGGGTACGCGTTCCTGCGGGTCCGGGGCAGCTATCCGGCCGGCCTCGGGGCGTACGGCTTCGAAGGGCTGACCCTGGTGACCGGCGACACCGAGATCGTCGGCGACCGGGTCCTGATCGGCGGGGACGCGTTGGCGCTGACCGTGCTCGACCGCTACGACGTGCCGGGCTGGGGCACCGGTGCGCTGCACGCCCGACTCGCCGGGCTGGCCGAGGCCGACTACGGGCAGCTGCTGGCCCGGCACGTCGCCCAGCACCGGCCGATGTACCAGCGGGTCGAGCTGCGGTTGCGGGTCGACGAGGCCGACCGGCGCCGCCCGGTCGGTGAGCTGCTCGACGCCCAGCGCGCCGACGGCCAGCGGCTGCTCCCCGCGTTGCTGGAACGGTTGTTCCACGCCGGCCGTTACCTGCTGATCAGCTCCAGCGGGGTGCTGCCGCCCCGGCTGACCGGGCTCTGGCTCGGCTCCTGGGACGCCGCCTGGGCCGGCGACTTCACCACTGACGCCAACCTGAACCTGCAGGTGGCCGGGGCGAACATCGGCGCGCTGCCGGAGGTGACCGCGGCGCACCGGCGGTTGATCGCCGGGCAGGTCGACGACTGGCGACGCAACGCACGGGCAGTGTACGGCTGCCGCGGCCTGCTCGCGCCGGGGCGCACCGACGGCGAGCACGGGCATCTGTTCCACTTCTGCGACGAGTGGCCCTGGCCGGCCTGGCTGCCCGGCGCGCACTGGCTGCTGTACCCGCTGTGGGAGCACCACCTGGTCACCGGGGAACCGTTGGGGGAGGTGGCCGGTTGGCTGGTCGAGGCGGCCGAGTTCTTCGAGGACTTTCTCACCCGGGTCGGCGACGACGGCCGGTACGTGATCGTGCCGTCGTTCTCCGCTGAAACCGGGCCGCCCGACGAGCACGACGAGCCGGTCTACCCGGCGGTGAACGCCACCATGGACATCGCCGCCGCCCGGCACGCGATGGGGGTCGCGGGCGGGTTGACCGGTGCGTCCCGGTGGGCCGACCTGGCCGCGCGGTTGCCCGGGTACCTGGTGGACGAGCGGGGCGCGCTGGCCGAGTGGGCCTGGCCCGGCTACCGCGCCGCCGACGACCACCGGCACGTCAGCCACCTCTACCCGGTCTGGCCGCTGCACGAGATCACCCCGGACGGCACCCCGGAGCTGGCCCGCGCGGCCCACCGGGCCCTGGCGGTACGCGGCGACGAGAACCTGTCCGCGCACGGCAGCCTGCACCGGGCGCTGGTCGCCGCCCGGCTGCGCGACGCCGACCTGGCCGCCGACAACCTGCGGAAGATGCTCTGCGCGGACATGTTCTTCCGGTCGTTGATGAGCGCCCACAACCCGGGTCTGCAGACCTACAACGCCGACGCCGTGCACACGCTGCCCGGCGTCCTGATCGAGATGCTGGTCGATTCGCGCCCCGGGTCGCTGCACCTGCTACCGGCCTGGCCGGGTGAGCTGCCCGGCGGCACCCTGCGCGGGGTGACCTGCCGGGGCCGGATCACCGTCGAGGAACTGACCTGGGACGCCACGACGCTGCGGGTCCGGCTCCGCTCGGCGCTCACCCAACAGGTGGCGGTACGCAGCCCGTACGGTGCGAGGGCGGTGGACCTGCCCGCCGATGAACCGGTGGAGCTTTCCCTGCATACTTAGGCGATGCTTACCTCACTCCGGGCCGGTCGGGGTGAGCGCGTTGGACCAGGAGTGACCCAAAGTGATGGGGGAGTGACTGTTGGTCGGCGGCTTGGTGGGCTGCTGGTCGCCGTACTGCTGCTGGCCCTGACCGTCTTCGCCAGCCTCGCCCTCGGATCCCGCGACATCGCGCTGCCGGTGGTGGTCGAGGCGCTGGTCGACCGCGACTCGGCGGTCAACGACCACGTCGTCATCTGGGACCTGCGGCTGCCCCGGACCGTGATCGGGCTGCTCGCCGGTCTCGCGCTCGGCCTGTCCGGCGGGCTCATGCAGGGACTGACCCGTAACCCGATCGCCGATCCCGGCCTGCTCGGCATCAACGCCGGCGCGTCGCTCGCCGTCGTCGTCGCGATCACCTGGCTCGGCATCGGTACCACCGCCGGCTACATCTGGTTCGCGTTCGGCGGGGCGACCCTCGCCGCGCTGCTCGTCTACGGCATCGGGTCGATGGGCGGCGACGGTGCGACCCCGGTGAAACTCGCCATCGCCGGCTCGGCGCTCACAGCCGTGCTCACCTCGCTGATCACCCTGGTGCTGCTGACCAACCTGCAGACCCTGGAACGCTACCGGTTCTGGCAGGTCGGCTCGCTGGTCGGGCGGGACCTCGACACCGCCCGTACGGTGCTGCTGTTCATCGCCGTCGGCACTCTGCTGGCGCTGGTCTCCGGCCGCGTGCTCAACGCGCTCAGCCTCGGCGACGACGTCGCCCACGGGCTCGGCCAGCACGTGGTCCGGGACCGGGCGGTCATCATGACCGCGACCGTGCTGCTCTGCGGGTCGGCGACGGCGCTCACCGGACCGATCGTCTTCGTCGGGCTGGTCGTGCCGCACGCCGCCCGCTGGGTGACCGGTCCGGACTACCGGTGGATTCTCGCCTACAGCGCGGTGCTCGGTGCCGCCCTGCTGGTCGCGGCCGACGTGCTCGGCCGACTGGTCGCCCCGCCCGGTGAGGTCGAGGCCGGCCTGGTCGTCGCGTTCCTCGGCGCACCGGTGCTGATCGCGCTGGTCCGCCGCTCCCGATTGGCCAGCGTGTGACCGGCACAGACACCCGCGACCCCGACCGTACCGTCGGTCTCGAGCTTCCCGCGCTGGGCCGGCTGCGGCATCGCCGCCGCAGCCGGGCCACCGTCGTGCTGGCCGGGTTGGTCGGGGTCGTCGCGATTTTCGCCCTGCTCAGTCTCAGTCTCGGTGCCTACCAGATCTCGGTGGACGGGGTGCTGCGCACCCTGATCGGGCAGGGCAGTGGCCGCGACGACTTCATCATCCTCAGCCTGCGGCTGCCCCGACTGGTCGCCGGGATTCTGGCCGGCGCCGCGTTCGGCCTGGCCGGCGGCATCTTCCAGACCCTGTTGCGCAACCCGCTGGCCAGCCCGGACATCATCGGCGTCACCGGCGGGGCCAGCGCCGCCGCAGTGTTCGCGCTGGTCACGCTCGGTGCCGGCAGCTTCGGCGTGTCGGTCGCCGCGTTCGTCGGCGCGGCCGGTACGGCGACCGCCGTGTACCTGCTCTCCTGGCGGGGCGGGCTGACCGGGTATCGGTTCGTGCTGGTCGGCATCGCCGCCGCGTTCATGGCGCACGGTGTCCTCGGCTACCTGCTGACCCGGGGCGAGGTACGCGAGGCGCAGACGGCGTTGTCGTGGATGGTCGGCAGCCTGGGCAGCGCCCGTTGGCCGGAGATCGCCGTCCTGGCGACGCTGCTCAGCGTGCTGACCCCGGTGCTGCTGGCGTTGCGTCCGGCGCTCGGGCTGCTGCAGTTCGGCGACGACACCGCGACCGGCCTGGGGGTGCGGCTGGAACTCAGCCGGATCAGTCTGCTGGCGATCGCGGTGGCCCTCGCGGCAGTGGCGACCGCGGTGACCGGACCGATCGCGTTCGTGGCGTTCGTCGCCATGCCGATCGCCCGGCGGATGATGCGCTCCGGGGCCCCGGTGCTGCTGCCCGCAGCCCTGGTCGGTGTGCTGGTGGTGACCGGGGCGGACCTGGTCGCCCAGCACCTGCTGCCCGGCAACGTCAAGACCCCGGTCGGCATCGTCACCGCGGTGATCGGTGGGCCGTATCTGCTGTGGTTGCTCGCCACCGCCGGCCGGAATCACGGCTCGGTAACCAGGATTACATAGGCTAGCCAAACCTAACTTAGTCGTGGTTGCATGTGCTGACCTTCGCGGACGACCCCGCGCTCGTAGGAGAGACAGTGATCAGCAGAAGACTCAGCCGCGTCCTTTTCGCCGCACCACTCGCCCTCACCATCGGCCTGGCCGCCTGTGGTTCCGGTGACGATTCCAGCACCGACGACGCCGCGACCGGTGGCGGTAGCTCGGCCGGCTTCCCAGTGACCATCGAGCACGCCCTCGGCGAGACCACCATCGAAGACACCCCGACCCGGGTGGTCGCCTGGGGCTGGGGCAGCGCCGACGCCGCCATCGCCCTCGACGTGGTGCCGGTGGCCATCCCGTTCCAGAGCTACGGCGGTGACGCCAACGGCGTACTGCCGTGGATCGCCGAGAAGCTCGACGAGACCGGCGCCGAGGTGCCCACCGTCCTGCCGGACGCCCAGGAACCGCCGTTCGACGAGATCGCCGCCGCCGACCCGGACCTGATCCTCGCCGTCTACTCCGGCATCGACCAGGAACAGTACGACCTGCTCAGTCAGATCGCGCCGACGGTCGCCTACCCGGGTGAGGCGTGGGCCACCCCGTGGCGGGACCTGATCACCACCGTCGGCACCGCGCTCGGCAAGAGCGACGAGGCCCAGGCGCTGCTGGACGACATCGCCGCGCGGATCGCCACCAAGGCCGAGGAGAACCCACAACTGGCCGGCAAGAGCGTCGCCATGGTCTGGGACTCCGCCGGCACCTTCTACGTCTACAAGGAAGCCGACCCGCGGGTCGAGTTCGCCCTCGACCTCGGGATGACCGGTGCGCCCAGCGTCAACGACCTCGGCACCGACGAATCGACGTTCTACTTCACCATCAGTTACGAGCAGCTCGACCAGCTCACCTCGGACGTGCTGGTGTCGTTCGCCACCACTCAGGAGGAACAAAACGCGTTCCTGTCCTCGCAGGCCGCGCAGACCATGCCGCAGATCCAGTCCGGGGCGGTCGCCTCTCTGGTCGGTGCCGAGTTCATCGCCTCGGTGTCGCCGCCCACCGCGCTGTCGGTCACCTGGGGCCTCGACGAGTACGTCGCCGCACTCGCCGAAGCCGCCGACAAGGTCGACGCCGCTTCCTGAGCGACCACCCGGCTCGACCCGACCCGGCTCGACCGAGCCGGTTCGGGCCGGGTCAGAGCTCGTAGTGCCAGATGCTGATCGCGTCGGCACCCAGCCGGCAGACGATCGTGCTGCGGTCGCCGACACAGCCGCCGACCGGTCCGGGAACGCTACCGACCATGCGTACCGTTTCCGGGCCGGCCGGCGCCAGCACCGCGAGCCAGGCCGGTCCGGTCTCGGTCGGCTGCCGGTAGCCGACGAACGTGGCGTCGCCGCGCCCCTCCAACTCGGTCTCCCAGGCGCTCAACGGCAGCAGGGTCCGCCCGGTCCCCGGGTCGATGATCCGCCCGCTGCCCGAACCCGCCTCGGCGCTGGCACCCGCCACCGCCACCGACGCGGGATATCCGCGACCGTCGCCGTCCGCCGCGGCACCGGACCCGCCGTCGGCCGACACGCTGTACGCCACCAGGTAGCTGTCGAAGTCGACCACCAGGTCGGCCGGCACCCGCCACACCGTCCGGCCGGTCAACGGGTCGACCGCCTCGATCCGGGTGTCGTCCGGGAAGCAGATTAGCTCGCCGCACCCGGTGATCCGGCCCGGTCCGTACCGCACCGGCCGGTGCCACAGCTGCCGCAACGTCGCCGGGTCGTAGCCGGTGACTCCCAGCTCACCGTCGCGCCACTGGCGCAGCAGCAGCGTGCCGGCCATGCTGTCCGGCCGGGACACCTCACCCAGATCGGCGGTACGCAGCACCGTGCCGTCGCGCCCGTCGCGTACCTCCGCCCGGCCGTCGGTGCCGACCAGCAGCGCCTGCCCGGCGGACCCGGCCAGCACCTCGGTCGGCACGGCCAGATCGGCCCGCCACAGCTCGTCGCCGGTCGCCACGTCGACCGCGCGCAGCGTCGACGAGGTGGCGCCGGCGCCGTCCGGCTCGTCGATCAGCGCGGTACGCCCGTCGTCGGTCAGCACCAGCCCGTCCGGTGCCACCCACCGGGTCTGCCCGGTCTGTGCGTCCAGGATGACCGTCGAGCCGGTGCCGGGACCGGACCTCGGGTCGACCAGCACCACGTCACCGATCCGTCGCACCTGGCGCAGCCGCCAACTCGCCGCGTCGAACGGCACCGTCCACCGCAACGCGCCGTCCGGTACGCCGTACGCGGACAGTTGCCAGGTGGTCGCCGTGCCCTGCGCTGCGGCCGAGGTGACCAGCAGCCGGTCCCCGGCGAGCACGATGTCCCGGGCCTTCACCTGATGGCTGGCGACCTGGATGAGCAGCGGACCGCTGGGCGGGGCCGCGCCGGCCAGGCCGGCGAGCAGCGCCAGGCCGACGACGGCGGCGAGCGGGCGGATCCGGTCGGCGGACAGCCGTACCCGCCGCGGTGACCGCCACCACCGCCCAGCCGGTGGCGACGGCGGTGCCTCGGAGTGGCTGGCCAGACCCAGCTCGATGACCATGTGCTCCACACTCTTTCCTGTCGCGGCCGGTGTCCAGCGGCCGGGCGCGAGGTGCCCGTCGACCATAATTACGGTATGGACGACGCCCTGGCTCATCCGTCCCGTCGAACCCGGTGGCTGCGCCGCAAACTGGCCCTCTGCGCCGCGGCGGCGGTCGCGGTCGCGCTGCTGGTCACCGGCAGCGGCTACTGGGTGCGGGCCTCGGCGGCCGAGCACGTCTACGAGCTGGCCAGCGTGCCGGCCGCGCCGGTCGCCCTGGTCCTCGGTGCGCAGGTCCGGCCGGACGGTACGCCGTCGGAGTTCCTGGCCGGTCGGCTGGAGGTGGCCCGGCGGCTGGTCGAAGCCGACCTGGTCCGGGCGGTGCTGGTCTCCGGCGACCACCGGGAGTGGGACTACGACGAGCCGGGCGCGATGCGGCGCTGGCTGATCGACCGGGGCGTGCCGGCGGACCGGATCGTGCAGGACCACGCCGGTCTGGACACCTACGACTCGTGCCTGCGGGCGCGCCGCGTCTTCGGTGTGGACCAGGCGATCGTGGTGACGCAGAGCTTCCACATCGAGCGGGCGGTCACGGTCTGCCGGCGGGTCGGCGTGGACGCGGTCGGTGTCGGCGACGACTCGGTACGCCGCTTCGAGCGGGCCTGGCGCTGGGGCGCGTTCCGGGAGCGGTTCGCTGCGGTCAAGGCCGCGTACGACGTGCTGGTGGGCCGGGATCCGGCGCTGCCCGGCCCACCCGAGACCAGCCTCGACGACGCCCTGCGCGACTAACGGGATATATGTCGGTTTTTGGTTGCACTTCTTGCGCTTTCGCGCGACGCTGATGGTCTGAGCGGCTGAGCTGCTCGGTGTGTCCCGGCCGACTCTCATCAAGCTGCTGGACGATGGGGAGATCCCCTATTCCAGACCCAACTCCTCCCGGCGGATTCCGCCGGCCCTGACGACTTTCTGCTCGGTTGGTGGGAGCGCGAGCCGCAGCTGGTGGCGCGGGTGATCGGTCAACAGGCGTGTCCGTTCCGTCCGCATCTACCGAAAGCCGATGAGCCGGTTTAGACACTGGGGTACGGCTCGGCCAGGATCCGGAGTTGCGACACTTTCCGGGCTACCAGCGTCGTCGCCTGACGTCGGCCCTGGCGGTCGTGCCGTTCGGCGCAGCGTGCCGTCCGTTCGCCGCCGGGGCTCCGGTCCGTGCCGGACTGGTCCTCCGATGGGCATATACATTGATGTTCGTAGATGTTCGCTGGAGGGAGTCTTTCCATGACCTCGACCGTCCGTCGATGTACGGCAGCGCTGGCGGCCGCGCTGCTGGTCGCCGTCGCGCTCGCGATCGGCAACGGCGCCAACGCCCAGGCGTCCGCCGTGCGGATCATGCCGCTCGGCGACTCGATCACCGACGGCTTCAACGTGCCCGGCGGCTACCGCATCGACCTGTGGCAGAAGTTCCAGGCCGGTGGGTACACCGTGGACTTTGTCGGATCCCAGTCCAACGGGCCGGCCAGCCTGCCCGACCGGAACCACCAGGGCCACTCGGGCTGGCGGATCGACCAAATCGACGCCAACATCGTCAACTGGCTGAACGCCTCCGACCCGCAGACGATCCTGCTGCACATCGGCACCAACGACATCACCCAGAACCGGGACTTGCCGAACGCGCCGAACCGGCTCGCCGCGCTGATCGACAAGATCACCAACACCGCACCGGACGCCCACCTGTTCGTCGCCACGATCATCCCGGCCAGCTTCAGCGACGCCCAGTTCCGCGCGTACAACTCGGCGATCCCGCAGATCGTGCAGAGCCGGGCGAACGCCGGCCGCCGGGTGCACCTCGTCGACATGTACTCGGCGCTCACCACCGCCGACCTGGCCGACGGCGTGCATCCGAACGCCACCGGGTACAGCAAGATGGCCACCGAGTGGTACGACGCCCTGCTGTCCGTACCCGGAAGCCTGAACCCGGGCGGCGGACCGAGCCCGAGCCCGACCACCACGCCGGACACGTCACCGACGCCGACCACGCCGCCACCGGCCACCACTCCACCGCCGGCTACCACCCCGCCGCCGGCTGGTGGTGGATGCACCGCCACCGTCTCGCTCAACCAGTGGCCCGGCGGTTTCGTGGCGACCGTCCGGGTCACCGCCGGCTCGGCCGGTCTCACCGGCTGGACCGTCGGAATGACCCTGCCCGGCGGTGCCACCGTCACCAACGCCTGGAACGCCGACCGCAGCGGCAACAGCGGCCCGGTGCAGTTCCGCAACGTCAGCTACAACGGCCGGGTCGGTGCCGGACAGTCGACCGAGTTCGGCTTCCAGGGCACCGGCAGCGGCTCCGGCATGACCCCGTCCTGCGCCGCGAGCTGAGCCACCCGTCGCGGCCCCGTCCTGCGGCCGCGACCGGCGGGTGCCACAGCCGTACGACGGCCGTGGCACCCGCCGTGTCGGGGTCAACTGGTCAGGTAGCCGAGGCGGCCTTCGACAATCTGGCCCTCGCAGTTGCTGGCGATGGAGTCGAAATGGTCGCCGCTGGACATCCGGCACCGGTAGAGCGTCCGGTACGACCCGGACGGCGGTGAGGTGTAGGCGTAGCCGATCCGCCCGATCACCTGCTGCCCTTCGCAGTTGGCGTCGAGCGACGTCATGTAGTCCCAGCCGCCGACCCGGCACTGGTAGAGCGCCCGAGTGCCGGAAACCGGGCTGGTCCGTACCGTGCCCAGCGCACCCTCCCGCTGGTAGCCGGAGAACGACGTGTCGGTGGAGCTGACGTGGTCTCGGCCGTTCCAGAAGCGGTAGAGGACCGCGGTCGGTGACGGTGCGCCCTGGGCGACGAACAGCAGCCGGTTCGGCGAGCCGCTGCCCGGGTTGGTGATCTTGTTCGACGTCGAGTTGGCGAACATCGTGCTGGCCACCTGCGCCGGGGACATGTTGGGGGTGGTGGCGAGGATCAGGGCCGCCGCGCCGGCCACGTGCGGTGCGGCCATCGAGGTGCCGCTGATCGTGTTGGTGGCGGTGTCGCTGGTGTGCCAGGCCGAGGTGATGCCCTCGCCGGGGGCGAAGATGTCGGTGCAGGTGCCGTAGTTGGAGAACGACGCCCGGGCGTCCGTGCGGGTGCTGGCGTTGACGGTGATCGCCTCGGCGACCCGGGCCGGCGTGTAGTTGCAGGCGTTGGCGTTGCTGTTGCCGGAGGCGATCGTGTAGACCACGCCGTCGGCGATCGAGTTGCGGACCGCGTTCTCGACTGTGGTGTTGCTTCCGGGACCGCCGAGGCTCATGTTCGCCACGGCGGGCACACCGGGGGCGTGGTGGGCGGTGACCCAGTCCACTCCGGCGGCGACCCCGGAGAACGAACCAGATCCGGCGCAGTTGAGTACCTTGACGGCGACCAGCGCGACGCCCTTGGCGACCCCGTACTGCGATCCGCCGATGGTGCCGGCGACGTGCGTACCGTGGCCGTTGCAGTCGGTGTTGTTGCCGTCGCCGGTGGTGTTGGTGCCCCAGCTGGTGCGGCCGCCGAACGTGCTGTGGCTGGTGCGGATCCCGGTGTCGATGACGTACGCGCGGACGGTGGGCGCCGTCGTCGGGTAGGTGTAACGGTTGTCCAGCGGCAGATCGCGCTGGTCGATCCGGTCGAGACCCCACGACGGCGGGTTGGTCTGGGTGGCGGCGGTGCGGACCACGCCGTCCTGCTCGACGTAGGCCACGTCGGGTCGGGCGGCGATTCGCCGGGCCGCCGACTCGCTCATCGTCGCGGCGAAGCCCTGCAGCGCGTGCGAGTAGACGTGTCGTACCTTCGCGCCGTACCGCGCCGCCAGGTCCGTGGTGCGCGCCTGGCTGCTCGCGGTCGCGCCGTCGGAGAAGACGACGATGTAGCTGCCGGCGATGGCGTCCGGGCTGTCGGCCCCGAGAATCTCGCCGGCGGCGGCGGAGGCGGGGGAGGCGGTTGCCGACAGCAGCAGGGCCGCTGCCGCGGCCATTACGCCGCTGGTGGCCGTCCTGCGGAACCAGGACGATCCGGGTCCACTCATCTTCGATCCCTTCTGGGTCACCTGCCTGCGGAGAAAACGCGGGCAGGCGGCAGCTACCGCTGCTCGGCTTAGTGCACTGGACAGCAGGACATTAACCTACGTTAATGGCTGTTGTCCAGTGTCGACATGGCGGCAGAGGTCCGGAGATGAGTTGTTGGTTCGGGCCGGTGGCGTTTCAGGGGATTAGTTCGCGTAGCCAGCGCAACTGTCGGCGGACCTGCTCCGCCTCGCCACCTTCGTGGCCGTTGAACGGATACGGGTGAATTTCCCGGTCCGGTGGATCCGGGCGCCCATTTCCGGCACCGTACTGGTTGTACGCGGCGAATACCGTGCTCGGTGGGCAGGTGGTGTCGCGCAGCCCGATGCCGAAATGCGCCGGCGCCACCGCCATGCGGGCGAACGACACCCCGTCGAAGTAGGACAGGGTACGGCGTACCGCCGGCTCGGCGTCGCGGTGCACGGCGAGGTACCGGGCGACGTCGCCGTACGGCTCGTTGTCGGTGATCTCGATCGCCCGCTGCCAGTGGCAGCCGAACGGCGCGGTGCAGATCAGCGCGGCCAGGTCGTCGACCAGGCCGGCGACCGCCAGGGCGAGCCCGCCGCCCTGGCTGTTGCCGGCGGCGACCACCCGGGCCGGGTCGACGCCGGGCAGCGCGCGCACCGCGGTCACCGCGCGGACCGCGTCGGTGATCAGCCGGCGGTAGTAGTAGCCGGCCGGGTCGAGGATCCCCCGGGTCACCGGCCCCGGGCCGCCGGCGGTGGCGGGGTGCGGATCCGGGGTGTCCCCGCCGTTGCCGTACTGGTCGCCCTGACCACGAGCGTCCATCAGCAGGTGCGCGTAGCCGGCGACCGGCCAGGTCAGCCGCTCGTGCGGCAGGCCCCGGCCCCGCCCGTAGCCGAGATACTCGACGACGGCCGGCAGCGGCGTGTCGACCCCGGCCGGGCGGGTGTACCAGGCGTTGACCGGGTCCCCGTCGAAGCCGCGGAACGTTACCTGCCAGGTGTCCAGCAGGCGCAGGTCGGTCGGCTCCGGACGGACGTCGAGCAGCACCTCATGGCTGGCGGCATCGTCCAGGGTCGACTCCCAGAATGTCGCAAAGTCAGTTGGTTCGACCACAGCCGGGCTGTACGTCGTAAGTTGCGGCCACGGCAGATCAAACGAGGGCACTGAATCTCCCAGGTAAACAAGTGCACGGTGGACAGCTGCTCAGGCGGGCAGTGGCGGGGCGGTGCTCTCCCGGATCACCAATTCGGTGACCAGGTCGATGCGACTGGTCGACAACTCGGCGCCGCGGGCCAGGTCCAGCAACATCTGCGCGGCGGTGCCGGCCATGTCGCGCAGCGGTTGGTTGACCGTGGTCAGCGCGGGCACCGTCCAGGCGGCGACCGGCACGTTGTCGTACCCGATCACCGACAGGTCGTGCGGGACGTCCAGGCCGAGTTGGCGGGCGGCCCGGAGTACGCCCAGCGCCTGCATGTCGGATCCGGCGAAGATCGCGGTCGGCCGGTCCGGGCGGTCCAGCAGCGCCATCCCGTGCGCGAAGCCGGCATCGACGTAGAAGTCCCCGTGCCGGACGAGGTCGGCCGCGACCGACAGGCCGGCCTCGTCGTGTGCCGACCGGAACCCGGCGGTACGGGCCTGAGCGCACAGCACGTCCCGTGGCCCGGAGATGATGGCGATCCGTCGATGCCCGAGCTGCAGCAGGTGCCGGGTGGCGATCAGCCCGCCGTTCCAGTTGTTGGACCCGACGGTCGGCACCGACGCCGACGTGGCGCTGTCGGTGTCGATCACCACGAAGGGAATGAGTTGGCGGGCGAGTAGTTCCTGCTGCCGTTCGGTGAGGTGGCACAGGACGAAGAGCACGCCGAGCGGGCGCCGGACCACCGTGCCGTCGAGCCAGTCCTCCGGCGGGCTGTGCCGGCCGCCGAGCTGGGTCAGGTTGAGGCCGATGCCGGCGGCGCTGGCGATGGTCTCCACCCCGTGGATGATCTCCATCGCCCAGAGTGAGTCGAACTCGTGGAAGACCAGGTCGATCTGGTCGTGGCGGATCGGCGGGCGTCGGGCCCGCCGCCGGTACTGGTGCCGGGCCAGGCTGGCCTCCACCCGCGCCCGGGTCTGCGGTGCCACATCTGCCTTACCATTGAGAACCTTGGATACGGTGGTGATCGAGACGCCGACCTCGTCGGCGATGGTGGCGATGGTCGTCGGAGACGGCGGGTCGGTGGTCGGGACGGGTGTGGGAGTCGACGGTGCTGGGGGCAGTGGCGGCGCTTCTGTCATGCGTACCTCACGAAAGGTAACCGAAACTTCCGGTGCTGAACCTGCTGGTAACCCGGGGTCAGCGTGTGTCAGGGGTGGCGATGAGTAGGGCTTTGGTGACGTCCGAGCGTCGTCAAGCGCACTCTATGCAGTTGAAGGTCCGGTTCGGTGACCCTTGACACACCATGCCGGGGAGTTTAGGTTCCCCGCAAGGTAACGCACATATTTCCGAAAGTTTCGAGGGATGTGTCCCGCGAGGCGTTCCCTGCTGCCGGCAGGGGGCCGGTGGCGGGCCGGACGTGAGGGGCGGCAACTGGGATGAGCACACCCAGCACGGTCGATGCGTCGCCGCAGGCGCAGGTGCCCTTGCCGCCGGTCGGCGACCTACCGCGACGCGGCCGGAGCCGGACCCGTACCTGGCGGCGGGCGCTGCGCCGCGACTGGCAGCTCTACTCGCTGGTCGTCCTGCCGCTGGTCTTCTTCCTGATCTTCCGCTATCTGCCGATGCTGGGAAACGTCATCGCGTTCCGTCGGTTTCAGCCCGGTGGCAGCATCTTCGGTGAGTACTGGGTCGGCCTGCGCTACGTCCGGATGTTCCTCGCCGACCCGACGTTCTGGCAGGTCTTCACCAACACCCTGATCCTCGGCACGCTCACCCTGGTCGTGGTGTTCCCGCTGCCGATCGTGCTCGCCCTGCTGCTCAACGAGGTCCGCGCCCGCCGGATGAAGCGGTTCGTCCAGTCGGTGTCCTATCTGCCGCACTTCCTGTCGATCGTGATCGTCGCGGCGATGGTGATGCAGATCCTCTCGGTCGACGGCACGGTCAACTCGATCATCCGGGCGTTCGGCGGTGACGCGATCCCGTTCCTGCAGCAGCCGGGCTGGTTCCGCACCATCTACGTTTCCTCCGAAGTGTGGCAGACCGTCGGCTGGGGGACGATCCTCTACCTCGCCGCCCTCACCACGATCGACGAGGACCTCTACGAGGCGGCCCGGATCGACGGGGCGAACCGGTGGCGGCAGACCTGGCACGTGACGCTGCCCGGCATCCGGCCCACCATGATCACCCTGCTGATCCTCAACATCGGCACCTTCATGGCGGTCGGCTTCGAGAAGATCCTGCTGCTGTACAACCCGCTGACCTACCCCACCGCCGACGTCATATCGACGTACCTCTACCGGATGGGTGTCGTCTCCAGCAACTTCAGCTACGCCGCCGCCATCGGCCTGTTCGAGGCGCTGATCGGGCTGACCCTGGTGCTGTCCGCCAACCTGATCGCCCGTCGCACAGTGGGGACGAGCCTGTGGTGACCGTCGACGCCTCCCGCAGGCTGTTCCAGCCGACCCGACGCCGGCCCCGCCGGCCCGACGACACCCGCGGCTACCGCATCTTCCGGGCGGTCAACGGGATCATCCTGACCGGCGTCGTGATCGTCACGCTCTACCCGTTCGCCAACATCATCGCCCGCTCGCTCAGCGACGAGGGCTACATCCGGTCCGGCCAGGTCAACATCATCCCGCGCGGGTTCAACCTGGACACCTACCGCCTGGTGATGTCCGACTCGATGTTCTGGACCAACTACCGCAACACCATCGTCTACACGGTCACCGCCACCATCATCTCGATCGTGCTCACCACCTGCTACGCCTACGTGCTGTCGAAGAAGGACCTCAAAGGCCGGGGCGCGCTGGTCGGCGTCGCCGTCTTCACCATGTTCTTCTCCGGTGGCCTGATCCCCAACTACGTGCTGATCACCAGCCTCGGGCTGAAGAACAGCATCTGGGCGATCGTGCTGCCGAACGCGATCAACGTGTTCAACCTGCTGGTCATGAAGGCCTTCTTCGAAAGCCTGCCGACCGAGTTGGAGGAGGCCGCCGCCGTCGACGGGCTCAACACGTACGGCATCCTCTGGCGCATCGTCATCCCGCTGTCGAAGGCGATCATCGCCACGATGGTGCTCTTCTACGCGGTCTCGTTCTGGAACTCGTGGTTCACCGCGTTCCTCTACATGGACCGCTCCGAACTCTTTCCGGTGACCGTCTACCTGCGCAATCTGATCGCCGGGGCAACCACCGCGACCTCCACCGGAAGCAGCAGCGACAGCCTCGCCCAGGCGGCCGCGAACATTCAGGCCGTCACGATTATCTTGACCGTACTGCCGATCATCATGGTCTATCCATTCATTCAGCGCTACTTCGTGTCCGGCATCATGCTCGGCGCGGTCAAAGGGTAGCGCTGCGGACAGGTCCGCCCCATTCAACTGAATGCCTTCCGCGCACGAAAGGAAGTCCGATGTTCCAACGATCCCGGCACCGCCACGCAGCGGTCGCCGCCGGCGTCCTCGCCCTTTCCCTCAGTATCGCCGCCTGTGGCAGCGACGGCGACACCGAGGCGGCGGACCTGGACGGAAACAGGGTCGGTGCCATGGAGAGCTACGGCGTCGGTGACCAGTTCACCGCCACCGAGGCGCTGAGCTTCTCCCTGCTCTACAACAATCACCCCAACTATCAGATCGACAAGGAGTGGATGTTCTGGGAGGAGCTGACCGAGCGCACCAACGTGTCGCTCGAAACGGTCGAGGTGCCGTTGAGCGACTACGAGCAAAAGCGTGGTCTGCTGATCGGCGCCGGCGACGCGCCGTTCATCATCCCCAAGACCTACCCGGGCCAGGAGTCGGCGTACGTCTCCAGCGGCGCGATCCTGCCGGTCAGCGACTACGTCGACCTGATGCCGCACTTCCAGGACAAGGTCGCCAAGTGGAACCTGCAGGGTGACATCGACTCGCTGCGTCAGCAGGACGGTAAGTACTACCTGCTGCCCGGACTGCACGAGGACGTCTGGACCGACTACACCATCGCGGTACGCACCGACATCCTCGCCGAACTCGGCCTCGAGGAGCCGGCCACCTGGGACGAGTTCCGGGAGATGCTGCGGGCGATGAAGGCCGCGTACCCGGACGTCTACCCGATGTCGGACCGGTGGAGCCAGCCCACCCCGCTGGGCGCGCTGCAGAACATCATCGGCCCGTCGTACGGCTACGACACGATGGGTGGCTGGGGCTACCAGAACGCCTCGTTCAACCGGGAGGCCCAGGAGTTCGTCTTCACCGGAACCATGCCGGAGTACAAGGAAATGGTGGAGTTTCTGCACTCGCTGGTCGCCGAAGGTCTCTTCGACCCGGAGAGCCTGACCCAGGACGACGACACCGCGATCCAGAAGCTCGCCACCGGCAAGTCGTTCGTCATCAGCACCAACGCGCAGACCCTGGTCAACGACTACCGGCCGGCGCTGGCGCAGAACAACCCGAACGCCACCATCGCCAAGATCACCCGCCCGGACAGCCCGGTCGGCTCGGTCAAGGCCGGCTCCCGCTTGGAGAACGGCATCATGATCTCCAGCAAGGCGCGGGAGAGTGAGAACTTCGTCGCCATGATGCAGTTCATCGACTGGCTCTGGTACTCCGACGAGGGCCAGGAGTTCGCCAAGTGGGGCGTCGAAGGCACCACGTACACCAAGGACGCCGACGGCAAGTGGGTCCTCGACCCCGACATCGACTTCATCGGAATCAACCCCGACGCCAGCAAGCACCTGCAGAAGGACTTCGGCTTCAGCAACGGGGTGTTCGCCTACGGCGGCACCACCGAACTGCTGCAGTCGACCTTCTCCGAAGAGGAGCTGAGGTTCCAGGAGGCGATGGGGCAGAAGGAGACCCTGCCGGTGTCGCCGCCGAGGCCGTTCAGCGAGGAGGAGCGCGAGCAGGCCACGCTCTGGGAGACTCCGCTGAAGGACTACGTCCAGCAGCAGACCCTGCAGTTCATCCTCGGCCAGCGTGACCTGTCCGAATGGGACGCCTACGTCGCCGAGGTCGAGGGCAAGAACGCCCAGCAGTACATCGACCTGGTCAACGGGGCGTACCAGCGATACCAGGAAGAGCACGGCTGACCACCTGGGGGTGCCGGTCGCGTCGTGGCAAAGACGCGACCGGCACAGCCGGCACCATCATGAGGAGCGGAGCAGAGTTGACCCGGATCGTCGTACCGCAGCAGGGCGCCGGCGCCCTGCCGGACGCCTGGCGGGCCTGCGTCGGCACCGGCCGGCTCGACCTCGCGCTGCGCAGCGACTACCAGGAGTCCCTGGCGCTGGTCCAGCAGGAAATCGGCTTCCGCTACATCCGGGGGCACGGGCTGCTCAGCGACGGCGTCGGCATTTACCGCCCGTACGAACACGCCGGCCGACGCGGCGTGCACCACTCGTTCACCTACGCCGACCAGATCGTCGACGCCTACCTCGACCTCGGCATCGCCCCCTTCATCGAGCTCGGCTTCATGCCCGAAGCACTCGCGGCAGGCGACCAGACCGTCTTCTGGTGGCGCGGCAACGTCACCCCGCCCCGCTCCGAGTCCGAATGGGCCGGCCTGGTCCGCGCCACCATCGGCAACCTCGTCGACCGGTACGGCCTGGACCAGGTCCGCGGCTGGCCGATCGAGGTGTGGAACGAGCCCAACCTGGACATCTTCTGGCAAGGTGCCGACCAGGCCTCCTACCACCGGCTGTACGAGGTGACCGCGCACGCCGTCAAGGAGGTCGACGCCGGCCTGCAGGTCGGCGGCCCGGCGATCTCGCCCGGTGCCGACGAGTGGCTGGTGCCGTTCGCCGAGTACGTCACCGACCGCGGCGTGCCGATCGACTTCGTCAGCCGGCACGCGTACACGTCCGGGCCGGCCCAGCACGTGCCGTTCGGCACCTACCAGACCCTGAAACCCGCCGACCACCTGCTGGAACAGTTCGCCAGCCCGCGCCAGCACCTGGCCGGCACCGCCCTGGCCGACCTGCCGGTGCACATCACCGAGTTCAACTCCTCCTACCGGCCGGACAACCCGGTTCACGACACCGCGTTCCACGCCGCGTACCTGGCCCCGGTCGTCGCGGCCGGCGGCGACCTGGTGGACTCGTTCTCCTACTGGACGTTCAGCGACGTCTTCGAGGAGGTCGGTATCCCGGCCGCGATCTTTCACGGCGGCTTCGGCCTGCTCACCCACCGGCAGATCAGAAAACCCACCTACCATCTGTACGCGTTCATGGCCCGGATGGGCCGTCAGGTGCTCGCCCGGGGCACCGACCACCTGGTCACCCGCGACGACGACACCGGCCGGGTCACCGTACTGGCCTGGGCACCGGTCGACGTCACCGACGTCACGGCGGCCCCGGACCGGCACACCGTCTCGCTGTCGGTCCCGGTCACCGCCCCGGCCGGCTCGGCGTTCCTGCTGCGCTCGTCGGTCAGCGACGACGCCGGCAACGCCTGGCGGGCCTGGTGTGAACTCGGCCGCCCCCGCTCACCGCGGCCGGCGCAACTCGACGTGCTGCGTACCGCCGCCGAACCGGCCCGCAGCCACCGCGCGCTGCCGGTCGTCGACGGCCGGGCCGACGTCGACCTGACCCTCGCCCGGCACGAGGTCACCCTGGTGGAGATCACCCCGGTGGTCGACCAGACGCCGCCATGGTCCGACGACCGGCGGCTGCTCGGACAGGGCGGCCGTGATGAGTGACCTCGCCGCCGCGCAGCGGCAGTTCGGCACCGGTCCACTGTCGCGGGTCGCGGCGATCGTCTACCGGCTGACCGTCGTCGAACTGCTGCTGCTCGCCGGCGTACTGCCCGGCCTGGTGCCCGCGCTGCTGCTGGCCCGCGACCCCAGCAACATCCCGCTCTACGCCGCCTGCGCCATCCCGGTCGGCCCGGCGCTGTCCGCCGCCCTGTACGCCATCGCCCTCCACCGCCCCGACATCACCGACCTGAACCCGGCCGTCGACTTCTGGCGCGGCTACCGGACCAATCTTGGTGGGGTGCTGCGGATCTGGCTGCCGTTGCTGGCCGGGCTGACCGTCGTCGCGGTCAACCTGGCCTACTTCGACGCGGCCGGGGTGCCGCGCTGGTGGGCGGCGCTGCTGGTCCTCGTCGCGGTCGCGGCGACCGTCTGGGGCGGCACCGCGCTGGTGATCACCTCGCTGTTCGCGTTCCGCGCTCGCGACGTGGCCCGGCTCGCCGCGCACTTCCTGACCCGTACGCCCGGCACCTCCCTCGGTGTGCTGGCGCTCGGGGTCGTGGCGGCCGGGATCACCGCGTACACCTCGGAGGCGGTGCTGGCGCTGGCCGGTTCGGTGCTGGCGTTGCTGCTGCTGCGCACCAGCCGACCGATGACCACGGCGATCGAGAAGGAGTTCGTCCGGTGACGCTTCCCGACGTCGCGAAGATCCCGTACGGCGGGGACTACAATCCGGAGCAGTGGCCCGAGGACGTTTGGAAGGACGACTACCGGCTGTTCGACGCGGCCCGGATCGACACGGTCACCGTCGGCGTCTTCACCTGGGGCCTGACCCAGCCCGGTCCCGGCGTCTACGACTTCGCCACCCTGGACCGCATCGTCGAGCGGGCAGTCGCCGAGGGCCGGCAGATCTGCCTGGCCACCGGCACCGGTGCGCATCCGGCCTGGATGGCCCGGGCCCACCCCGACGTGACCCGCGTCGACTTCTCCGGCCGCCGGCACCGGTTCGGGCAGCGGCACAACTCCTGCCCCAGCTCGCCGACGTACCGCCGACTCGCCACGGAGCTGGCCAGGCGCGTCGCGCAACGCTATGCGCGCACCCCCGGCCTGGTCGCCTGGCACGTCAACAACGAGTACGGCGGCGCCTGCTACTGCGAGCTGTGCGCCGCCAACTTCCGGCTCTGGCTGCGCGAGCGGTACGGCAGCCTCGACGCGCTCAACGCCGCCTGGTACACCACCTTCTGGTCGCACACCTTCACCGAGTGGGGGCAGATCGAGCCGCCGTCGGCGTTGACCGAACACTGGCGCGGGCCCGACCACACCGCGTTCCAGGGCATCACCCTCGACTACCTGCGGTTCATGTCGGACGCCATGCTGGCCAACTTCGTCGACGAGAAGGCAGCGATCCGCGAGTCCAGCCCGGACACCCCGGTGACCACCAACTTCATGGGCATGTACCGGCCGATCGACTACCACCGCTGGGCCGAGCATCTCGACTTCGCCTCCTGGGACAACTACCCACCCGACGACCGGTCGGCGGCCCGGATGGCGCTCACCCACGACCTGATCCGCGGGTTGAAAGGCGGCCAGCCGTTCTGGCTGATGGAGCAGACGCCGAGCGTCACCGCCTGCCGCGACGTCAACCCGCTGAAACGTCCCGGCGTCATGCGGCTGTGGAGCTGGCAGGCGGTGGCGCACGGCGCCGACGCGGTGCTGTTCTTCCAGATGCGTGCCGGCCGGGGAGCCAGCGAGAAGTACCACGGGGCGGTCATCGGCCACGCCGGCCGATCCGACACCCGGGTCTTCACCGAGGTCGCCGAGCTGGGCGTGGAGCTGGACCGGCTCGGCGGCGTGACGCTCGGTGCCCGCACCCCGGCCCGGGTGGCGGTGCTGTTCGACTGGAACAGCTGGTGGGCGCTGGAGATTTCTGACGGCCCGTCCCGGCTGGTCCGCTACCAGCAGGTGGTGCTCGCCTACCACCGGGCACTGTGGGACGCCGGGATCGACATCGATGTCGTCCCGGTCACCGCCGACCTGACCGGCTACGACGTGGTGGTGGCGCCGGCCTTGCACATGGTCAAGGACGACCTCGCGACCCGCCTGGCGGAGGTGGCCCAGCATGGTGGCACCGTGCTGGGAACCTACCTGTCCGGGCGGGTCGACGAGAACGATCAGGCGTTCCTGGCCGATGCGCCGGGGCCGCTGGCCCCACTGATGGGGATCCGGATCGACGAATGGGACGCCCGGGAAGCCGACGTGGTCAACCCGGTCACCCTGGCGGCGGACGGTGCCCGGTCGGTCGTCTCCGCCGCCACCCTGCTGTTCGAGTTGGTCATTCCGCAGGGTGCCGAGGTGATCGGCACCTACCAGGCCGACTTCTACGCCGGCACCCCGGCGGTCACCCGCAACCGCTTCGGCGCTGGTGAGGGGTGGTACGTCGGCGCCGGGCTCGACCAGGCCGGGGTTTCCTGGGTGGTACGCCGAATCCTGGACCGGCACGGACTGCTCGGCCCGTACGCGCACGTGCCGGACCTGGAGTCGGCGGTACGGGTCGCGCCGGACGGCACCCGGATCCGGTTCCTGCTCAACCACGGTGAGGAGCCGGTCGAGCTGCCGGCCTGCGCCGCCGGGGTCGACCTGCTGACCGGAATACGGGTCACCGCCGGTGCGCCGCTGCGCCTGGACCGGTACGGCGTACTCGTGCTCCGCGAGGACGCCTGACGCCGCGCCGCCGTCCGTCGGGACGTCGTGTCACGCGGCGGGTCGAAGGTGGTGCACCCTACCGCGCCAGCTAGGGTGCACCACCCTCCGCCCGCCGCGCCGGCACCGCGACTCGGTGATCCACAGCGCTCTGTCGAACCGACACGCCGAGGCCCGGTCAGCTGAAGCGCTGTGGATCGTGAGTGCGGCTGTGGTCAGGGTACGTCGGACGGGTGATGTGTCTTCGAGGGGCAGGAGTGGCGCCTGCCCGGTGGCAGGGTCGGTGCGGTGGCCGGGACGCAACCGACCGGCTGATCTGGACGGTGCCAGCGGGGGAGCACGGACGATGGTGAGCAGACGTACGGCGTTGCGGGCAGGCGCGGTCGCCGGGCTGGTTCCGGCGGTCGGACTGATCGGGCGACCAGCCACGGCCGTACCGACGCCGGCCGACGAGCCGACCCGGACCCCGGCCGAACAGCCGGCCCAGGTCAGGCCGCAGGATCCGGACATCGGATCGGGCACCGGCCGGGACGACGGTCCGTGGCAGGATCTGCCGGACCGACAGTGGGCGGAGCTGCAGCGGCGGCTGTCGGCGCAGGCCACCCTCTACCGGCGCGGCGGAGCGAGCTACGAGGCACTCAGCATCCCGTTCAATCACCGGTACGCCAACGTGCAACCGGCGGCGATCCTGGCCGCCGGGACTCCCGAGGACGTCGCGGCGGCGGTCGGCTGGGCGCGGGACGTCGGCATGCCGCTGGTGCCCCGTTCCAGCCTCGGCCACAACTACGCCGGCTACTCGACCACCCACGGACTGTTGGTGGTGATGAGCCGGCTGCGCGGCAGCACCGTCGCACCGGCCCCGGTGTCCCGGCCGCCGCAGCGGTACGGTCCGGTCGAGGTCACCCCGGACGCCGGCCTGCTCACCGTGGCAGCCGGCGTGGTCAACGCCGACCTGCGGCCACTGCTGCGGCAGCAGGGAATCCTGGTGCCGGCCGGCCGCTGCCCGACGGTCGGGGTGGCCGGGCTGGTCCTCGGCGGCGGCATCGGGTTCAACGACAAGATGTTCGGGCTGACCTGCGACCGGCTGACCGCGACCGAGGTGGTGCTGGCCGACGGCACGATGACCGGCTGCGACGAGACCACCGACCCGGACCTGTTCTGGGCCTGCCGGGGCGGGGCCGGCAACAACTTCGGCGTCAACACCTCGTTCACCTTCCGGTACGCGCGGCTGCGCGGCGAGGTGACCTACTTCCAGCTGCGCTGGGGTGCCGACAGCGTGGTGCCGGCGCTGTCCGCGATGCAGCAGGTCGCCGCCGCGCAGCAGGCCGACCGGCGCTTCGACTGCCGGATCGGCGCCGGCACCACCGTCGACGAAAGCGGACGACATCAGCTGTACGCCGACGCGCTCGGCCAGTTCTACGGCTACGCCGACGAACTCGCCGACGTCCTCGGGCCGGCGCTGGCGGTCGGCACCCGCGCCGAGCGGCAGGCCAACCGGGACAGCATCCGGCAGGTGACCCCGGCCGAGGCGGCGCAGCTGCTGTCCGCGACCACCCCGGCACAGCAGTTCGCGGTCAAGTCGGCGGTGCTGCGGTCACCGCTGGACGAGGCGCAGCTGCAGACGGTGGCCGCCGGGCTGCGACGGTGGCCGGGCAGCCGCAACCCGGACGGTGCCGGGGTTGCGCTGTTCTGCATGGGCGGGCAGATCAACGACGTCCCGCCGGACGCCACCGCCTTCGTGCATCGCGACGCCCTGTTCGTGCTGGCAGCCGAGGCGAGCTGGGCCGACGACGACCCACCCGAGGTGGGCCTGGCGAACGGCATCTGGTTGACCGGCCTGTACGACGAACTACTCGGCGGACGGCCGCCGGTCGGGGCGTACCAAAACTTCCCGGACCCGCACCTGGCCGACTGGCGGCGGGCCTACTACGGCGACAACTACCAGCGGCTGGTCGAGGTGAAACGCAAGTACGACCCGACGGACTTCTTCACCTACCCGCAGGGCATCGGCTCCTGCGGCTCCGTTGACGGCTACGCCAACCAGTGGTGCCCCCGCTGAGCCAAGCCTGAGCCGACGTGCCTCCGCCGACCAGGGCCTGAACCGACGCGGCCCCGCCGACCCGGGTACCCGGGTCGGCGGGGCCGCAGCCGTCGAACGTTTCGATCAGGACAGGTCGAACCGGTCGAGCTCCATGACCTTGACCCAGGCCGCGACGAAGTCGGTGACGAACTTCTCGCTGGCGTCGCTGCTGGCGTACACCTCGGAGAGGGCGCGCAGCTGCGAGTTCGAGCCGAAGATCAGGTCGACCGCGGTCGCGGTCCACTTCACCTCGTCGGTGGCCAGGTCACGAATCTCGTACACGTGCTCGCCGGACTCCGCCGCCTTCCACCGGGTGCCGGGGGAGAGCAGGTTGGTGAAGAAGTCGTTGGTGAGTACGCCGGGCCGGTCGGTGAGCACGCCGTGCCGCGTACCGCCGACGTTCGCCCCGAGCGCCCGTAGACCGCCGACGAGCACGGTCATCTCCGGGGCGGACAGGCCGAGCATGTACGCCCGGTCGACCAGCAGGACCTCCGGCTGGGTCTTCTCGCCCGGCCGCAGGTAGTTACGGAACCCGTCGGCCCGCGGCTCCATCACCCGGAACGACTCGACGTCAGTCTGCTCCTGGCTGGCATCGGTGCGGCCCGGCCGGAACGGCACGGTCACCTTGACCCCAGCCTCGTGCGCCGCCTTCTCGACGGCGGCCGAGCCGGCCAGCACGATCAGATCGGCGAGCGATACCTTCGCGCCGCCGGCCGCGTTGAACTCCTGCTGGATGCCCTCCAGGGTGCTCAGCACCGTGGTCAGCTGCTCCGGCTGGTTGACCTCCCAGCTGCGCTGCGGCTCGAGCCGGATGCGGGCCCCGTTCGCGCCGCCGCGTTTGTCAGTGGAGCGGAAGCTCGCCGCCGATGCCCAGGCGGTGGTCACCAGCTGCGCGGTGCTCAGCCCGGAGTCGAGGATCTTCGCCTTGAGTGCGGCCACGTCGGCGTCGCTGACCAGTTCGTGGTCGACGGCCGGCACCGGGTCCTGCCACAGCTGGGCCTCGGGCACCCACGGCCCGAGGAACCGACTGACCGGGCCCATGTCGCGGTGCAACAGCTTGTACCAGGCCTTGGCGAAGGCCAGCGCGAACTCGTCCGGGTTGGCGAGGAACCGGCGGGAAATCTTCTCGTACGTCGGGTCGAATCGCAGCGACAGGTCGGTGGTGAGCATCGTCGGCTTGTGCTTCTTCGCCGGGTCGTGCGCGTCCGGGATGATCGCCTCGGCATCCTTGGCCACCCACTGCTTGGCCCCACCGGGGCTGGTGGTCAGCTCCCACTCGTAGCCGAACAGGATCTCGAAGAAGCGGTTGCTCCACTGGGTCGGCTTGTCGGTCCAGGTGACCTCCAGGCCACTGGTGATGGTGTCGCCGGCCTTACCGCTGCCGTACGTGCTCAGCCAGCCCAGGCCCTGCGCCTCGATCGGCGCGCCCTCCGGTTCCGGGCCGACGTGAGCGTCGGCGTCGCCGGCACCGTGGGTCTTGCCGAAGGTGTGGCCGCCGGCGATCAGGGCGACGGTCTCCTCGTCGTTCATCGCCATCCGGGCGAACGTCTCCCGGATGAAGTGGGCCGCCGCGAGGGGGTCCGCGTTGCCGCGCGGGCCCTCCGGGTTGACGTAGATCAGGCCCATCTCGGTCGCACCGACCCCGGACGACATTTCCTTCTCGGAGACGTACCGCTCGTCACCGAGCCAGGTGTCCTCCGGGCCCCAGAAGATCTCCTCCGGCTCCCAGACGTCCTCCCGGCCGAAGGCGAAGCCGAAGGTCTTGAAACCCATCGACTCCAAAGCGACGTTGCCGGCCAGCACCAGCAGGTCGGCCCAGGAGATCTTCTGGCCGTACTTGGCCTTGACCGGCCACAGCAGCCGCCGGGCCTTGTCCAGGTTGGCGTTGTCCGGCCAGCTGTTCAGCGGGGCGAAGCGCTGCCCGCCGTCGCCGGCGCCGCCCCGGCCGTCCTCGATCCGGTACGTCCCGGCGGCGTGCCAGCTCAGCCGGATCATCAGCCCGCCGTAGTGGCCGAAGTCGGCCGGCCACCAGTCCTGCGAGGTGGTGAGGACCTTGGTGATGTCCTGCTTGAGGGCCTCGACGTCGAGCTTGGCGAACTCCTTGGCGTAGCTGAAGTCCGCGCCCAGCGGGTTGCCCTTGGGCGAGTGGGCGTGCAGCACCGACAGGTCGAGCTGGTTGGGCCACCAGTCCCGGTTGGTACGCGGCCGACCGCCCGTTTTGGGGGTCGGTGAGTCGATCGCCGGGTTCTCGCTCTCGCTGCCGTGCGCGGTCACCGAGTCGTGGGCGACCGGGCAGCCGGACGCCGCCATCTTGTCCACACCCTGTGCGCTGGTGGGACCGTTGTTCTGGATGTCGCTCATCAGTTCCCTTCCGGATTGGCCGATAACGAAGTGGCGTTGTCGGTCGCACAGCCGGGACAGGTGCCCCAGTAGACGACCTCCGCCTCGTCGACCGTGAAACCGTGGTCGTCGGAGGCGGTGAGACAGGGGGCGGATCCGGTGGCGCAGTCGACGTCGGCGATCACGCCGCAGGAGCGGCAGACGACGTGGTGGTGGTTGTCCCCGACCCGCCGCTCGTAGCGGGCGGTCGCGCCGGCCGGCTGGATGCGCCGCACCAGCCCGGCGTCGGTGAGGACCCGCAGCACATCGTAGACCGCCTGGTGGGACACCGTCGGGTGGTCGGCGCGCACCAGGTCGAGCACCGTGTCGGTGTCGACGTGCGGGCGGTCGCGTAGTGCCGCGAGGACTGCCAGCCTCGGCCGGGTCACCCGCAACGAGGCCGCCCTCAACTGCGCCTCGAGGTCGGATGTCACCGGGCCACGATAGGCCGTTTTCTGGAATCATTCAAGTTTCGGTACGGAGGTGTCGCCGACCTGCGGCGACCAGTAAAACCGCAGGTCATGCCAGTTGGCGGGCGCCTCGAACGGCGTACCGGTGCAGGGTGACGCCCTGCTCGAAGGCACGGTTCTCCAGCAGGTCGAGTTCGACCGGGGCATCCAGGTCGTCGAACAGAGCCCGGCCGGTGCCGAGGATCACCGGGTGGACGAACAGCATCACCTCGTCGAGCAGGCCGGCCCGCAGCAACTGGGTGGCGACGGTGGCCCCACCGATGCCGATGTCACCGTCGGCCCGCGCCCGTAGCTCGGCGAGCGCCGCCACGGCGTCACCGTCGCGGCCGACGACGCGGGTGTCGTGTCCGGCGTCGACGCGGGTACGCGACACCAGCACCTTCGGGGTCGACGTCCAGATTTCGCCGTACTCCCGCAGGAAACCCGGCAGCGACGCGTCGTCGCGCGCGCCCGGCCAGAACGCCTCCATGATCTCGTAGACCTTCCGCCCCTGCACCATCTGGGACAGCGCCCGCGCCCGCGCGTTGAACTCCCGGTGCAGCGACTCCCCGATACGCATCCAGTCGCCGCCGCCGTTCTCACCCGGGGCGTGCTCAATCTTCATGTCCACGGACACGTTCATCCAGTACACGAACCGGCCCGGCACGCGCCCTCCCTGGTGATCGCGGCACTCGACTGACCGCACAGACGTTAGCGGTTCGACCACGCCGCTGTGGGCCATGCACCGACCAGCGCGCTAGCCCGTGTTCGTCACAATGGCAGCGTGCCCGGCCAGCTCTACCCACCGACCTGGCAACGCCTGACGTGGTTCCTGGCCCTCGGCATGGGTGTGGTCTGCCTGATCGGCGCCGCGGTCGATGGAGATGGCTGGACGAGGCCGGCCGCGGTGCTCGGCGCGACGGTGACGCTAGCCGCTGCCACGCGCAGCGTGTTCCTGCGCGTCGACGTCCATTCGGACCACGTCGTGTTGGTCAACTGGCTCCAGACCGTGCGGTTACCCTGGCCGGGGTAGCCCGGTTCGGCCACGACGACCGTGGACTCTGGGTCCGCCGCCGCGACGGCACCGAGCTGCGAGCCTCGGCCTTTCAGCACGGTCCCACGGCGTTCGGCTTCTCCCGATGCCCGACGGCCGTCGCCGCAGCCCGACTGGAAAAGCTCCGCCGCCGTCGTCGTCGAGAGTCCTCGGCTCTGCGGCGGCCCGCCCGCCACGAGCGGTCGCCGGCAGCGAAGCACGCAGCGCGCCGGCCCCGGTATCCTCGTCGTCAGTGCGACTGGCGGCACGGGGATGGCGGACCATCGGGGAGCCGGCCACGGGAGTCGACCGCCTGGGCTCCCGTCCGAAGGGACTCCCATGCCCGTGAACGCTCGCCTGCTGCCCGGCGCGCCGGTAGCCGAAGCCGTACTCGCCGATGTCACCCGCCGGGTGGCCGCCCTGCGCAAACGTGGCATCACGCCCAGCCTCGCCACCCTCCTGGTCGGCGACGACGACGCCAGCGCCGGCTACATCCGCCTCAAACAGCGCCAGGCCGCCGAGTTGGGCTTCGACTCCCCGCACCGGCACCTGCCCGCCGCCGCCACCCAGGACGACCTGCTCCACGTGATCGCCGATTTCAACGCCGACGATCGGGTGCACGCCGCCCTGATCCAGTACCCCGTCCCAGGTCACCTCGACTACGACACCGCCCTGCAGAGCCTCGACCCAGACAAGGACGTCGACGGTATGCACCCGCTCAACATGGGTCGCCTCGCCGTCGGCCTGCCGGGACCTGTGCCGTGTACTCCGGCCGGGATCGAGGCGCTGCTGGCCCACCACCAGATCCCGGTCGCCGGCCGAGAAGTGGTCATCCTCGGCCGGGGCGCCACCATCGGCCGACCGCTGGCTATGCTGCTGGCCCAGAAACGCCCCACCGCCAACGCTGCGGTGACCGTGGTCCACACCGGAGTCCCCGACTGGCCCCGCTACACCCAGCGCGCCGGGATCCTGATCGCGGCGGCCGGCGTACCCGGCATCATCCAGCCCGAGCACGTCCGGCCCGGCGCGGTGGTGATCGGCGCCGGTGTCCGCTACGCCGGCCGCCGCCTACTGCCGGACGTCGACGAGGCCTGCGCCGAGGTCGCCTCCGCGATCACTCCACGCGTCGGCGGCGTCGGACCGACCACCGTCGCCATGCTGTTCCGCAACGCGGTATACAGCGCCGAACGGGCGACCTGGTAGCAGCCGACCCGGCCCGCCGGCCAGCGTCCACCGCGGTCGTCGACCCTTCGCGGCGCGCTACCGGGTCGGGCGTACGCGGTCGGGGAGCGGTTCGCGGCCGGCCAGCCACCGCGCCGGGATCCCGCCCGGTCCGGAGCCGGTGTACGCGGCCACGACGCCGCCGACGATCGCCGCGGTCGTGTCGACGTCGCCGCCGGCCTCGACACAGGCGTGGATCGCCGCCGGGTAGTCGTCGAGCCGGCTCGCGGCGACCCACAGTGCGAACGGGACGGTGTCGACGGCCAGCACCTGCGAGCCGTTGCCCAACTCGTACGCCGCCTCGGCGACGCTGACCCCCAGCAACCGTCTGGCCCGGACGATCCCTGCGTGCAGTCGGCCGTCGATCAGGTGGGCCAGTACCACGTCGAGCAGTTCGGCCGGCTCGGGCCGGGACCGGGTCAGCCGGGACCAGCCGGCTTCCGCCGCCGCGACGGCGACCGCGACCGCACCCAGGATCGCCTCGGGGTGGGCGTGGGTGACCTCCGCCGAACGCCAGGCCTGCAGAGCGGCGGTACGGTTGTCGCCCGCGTGGAAGGCGCCGAGTGGGGCGACCCGCATCGCGGCGCCGTTGCCCATCGACCCCTGGCCGTCGAACGCCGCACCTGCCGCGTCCCGCCAGGCGACGCCTTGGCGGATCTGGCGTAGCAGGACCACCGCGCCGGCACCGTAGCCACGGTACGCCTCGAAGTGCCCGGCGAACCGGGCCGCCAGGCGGTCCTGGTCGATACCGTCGCGCTCGCGCAGCTCGGCGACGATCGAGCAGGCCATCTCGGTGTCGTCGGTCCACGGCCATGGCCCGGCCGGTGGGTCACCATCTGGTAGCGCGGCGGAGCTGGTGCCGGGGACGAAGAACTGGGCGCCGAGGGCGTCACCGACAGAAAGGCCGTCAAGACTGTCATAGCAGAGGTCGAGCATCGTCATGTCGCAGCAGACTCTGCCAGTTGCGGCGGCCGTCGGGAAGGCCGGAGCCACTGCGGGTCACCGTCAACTTCGCAGCTGCGCGTTGAGCCGGGCGGCCTGTCGCGTGAGGTGGTCGCGTTCGGGCAGGTTGGGCGCTGACCGGGCGGCCTGCGCGTACAGCCGTGCCGCGGTCGCCGGATCCCCGTCGCGCTCGTGCAGGTGTGCCGCGACGGCGGCGTACCGGGGCAGGGCCGGGTCGAGCTCTGCCAGGGCGGCCAGACCGGCTCGCCCGCCGTCGGCCTCGCCGAGCGCGACGGCCCGGTTGAGTCGTGCCACCGGGTTGTCGGTGGGGCGTACCAGTTCGTCGTACCACTCGACGATCTGCACCCAGTCGGTCTCCTCAGCGGTCTGCGCGTCGGCGTGCAGCGCGGCGATGGCAGCCTGGGCCTGGAACTCGCCCAGCCGGTCGCGGGTGAGGGCAGCCTGGAGCACGTCGACGCCCTCGGTGATGAGTGCGGTGTCCCACCGGCTGCGGTCCTGCTCGGCGAGCGGCACGAGCCGACCATCGGGACCGGTGCGGGCCGGACGCCGGGCGTGGTGCAGCAGCATCAGCGCCAGCAGGCCGGCGACCTCCGTATTGTCGATCATGCCTGCCAGTTGGCGGGTGAGCCGGATCGCCTCGGCGGCGAGGTCCACGTCACCGGAGTACCCCTCGTTGAAGACCAGGTAGAGCACGCGCAGCACGGTGGCGACGTCACCTGGCTGGTCGAACCGGACGCCGGCGACGGTCCGTTTGGCCCTGCTGATCCGCTGGGCCATGGTCGCCTCCGGCACCAGGTAGGCCTGCGCGATCTGCCGCGTGGTCAGTCCGCCGACCGCGCGCAGCGTGAGCGCGACCGCCGAGGCGGGGGCCAGGGCCGGATGAGCGCACAGGAAGTACAGCGCCAGCGTGTCGTCCGCCGCCGTGCTCTGCTCGGGCACGGGTTCGGCGTCGACCAGATCCTCCCGTCGACGTCGGGAGGCGTCGGCGCGGACGGCGTCGAGGAACCTGCGCCAGGCCACCGTGACCAGCCAGCCCTTGGGATCGCCCGGCGGGTCGTCGGGCCATCCGCGTACCGCCTCGACCAGGGCGTCCTGCACGGCGTCCTCGGCCGCCGCGAAGTCGGCTCCGCGGCGGACGAGGACGCCGATCACCGCGGGCACCAGCTCCCGCAGCAGGGACTCGTTCACTCGGTGGACGTGGGCTGCTCGGCGTAGAACGGCCGCACCTCGATCCACTCGTGGATCGGCTTGCCACCGGCACCGGGAGCTGCGGACAGCTCGCCGGCCAGCTCGATCGCGCGCTCGTAGTTCTCCACGTCGATCACCATCCAGCCGGCGATCAGGTCCTTGGTCTCGGCGAACGGGCCGTCGGTGACCGGTGGCCTGCCTTCGCCGTCGTAGCGGACGAAGGTGCCCTCCGGGGAGAGCGCCTGACCATCGACGAACTCGCCAATGCCCTCCAGCCGGGCGGCAAAGTCACGCATGTACTGGATGTGGGCCGTGACCTCCGCCGGCTCCCACTTGTCCATCGGTACGTCGTTGACCGCCGCCGGCGCGCCCCGGTAGTGCTTGAGCAGCAGGTACTTAGCCATCTTTTCTCCTTGGTGAGGTACGGCCCCATTGTGGCCGTGTTCGCACCTGGGACGGAGCCGCTCACCGGTTCTCGACATGCCGGCGCGAAATTTCTCCGAGAAACTTCAACGACTCCGCGCGCCGGTCACCGCAGGTTCCTTTTCCGTACGCCGATGAGCAGCCGGTCGACGGCGGCCCGGTCGGGCTGCTCCGGCAGTACGGTGCCGGCCGCCGCGTCGTCGAGCTCGGCCAGCAGATCCGCCGCCCAGCGGGTGACCGCCGCCCACGGCAGCTCGCCGCGCCGGAGGGCGAGCAGCCGGTCCCGCGACGGTCCCACGTCGACCAGGACCTGCCCGGTACGCAGCACATGGGCACCGGCGGTCAGTAGCCGGATCATGTGCATGGCCTGCTTGTGGTTGGTCTCGCCGGTGCGTTTCCGGCGGGCCGCCACCCGGTCGAGCTGGTCGCGGGCGTAGCCGCCGTACGTCTGGGCCAGCCGCGTCGACAGGAACGCCTGCCGGGCGGCCCGCAACTGCTCGCCGTCCTCGCGCAGCGTCTCGATCAGCGGGGACCAGAGCGCCTCCAGGACGGTCGGATTGCCCTGCAGGGCCAGCGCGCAGAAACGTTCGAACTCCCAGGAGAACTGCTCCGGCGCCGGTCCGTCGAGGTGGGTGGGCGGCTTGTCCAGCTGCCAGAACGTCCGGGTCGGGGCCACGTACACGCCGCGCCGGTCATGGTCGGAGTCCGGCCCGTGCAACCCGTACGCCCGGGATCCGACGACGACGGCGAGTACGGTGTGCCGCTCGACGAGGTCAACCACGCCGGGCAGGGTACCGCTGATCAACAGAGCTGAAGGTAGATATAGCGGGTGTCGCCCGGGCCGGGGCGGCTGTGGCCGTCGGCCCGCCAGCCCCGAGCGGTGTAGAAGCGTTGGCCACGAACGTTACGGTCCCACGCCTCCAGCACCCCGCCAATCCGGCCGGTCCGCTGCAGGTACGTGACGAAAGCGTCGTGCAGCAGCCCGCCGATTCCTCGGCCCCAGCGGTCGGGGAGTACGTGGATCTGGTACAGCTGACCGACGTGGGCCGGGTCGACGTGACCAGCGAAGGCGGGTCCCATCGCGGCGCAGCCGACGACCCGGCTGTCGAGGACAGCGGCGACGGTGAACAGTTCCGGCGAGGTGACCGCGTTAGCCCAGGCGGCACGCCGTTCGGCGTGCGCCTCGGGCGAGGACAACGATGGGTCGGCCGGATCCAGCCCACCCGTTGCCGTGTAGTAGGCGGTACGGGCCAGCGTGTGCACCTCGGTCAGCTGGTCGACATCGGCGAGCGTGGCTTCGCGTACCGTCGCTGCCGGTCCGGCGGCGGGCTGCGGCTCGCCATGATCACTTGGCGTTCTGCTGGGCGACACGCCGGCATTTTCCCAGCAAAGCGTCAAGTGATCATGGTGGGCTGGGACGCCGGCACCGTCAGGCGAGGTCAACCGGTGTCTCCTCCGTCAGTCGGCGAAGGTGAGGCCGCGTTCGGCCAGTGCGGTGGCCAGGATGCCGAGGGCCTTCGGGCCGATGCCGTGCATGGCCAGCAGATCGGCGCGACGGTACGTGGCGACCTGGGCGAGGGTGGTGACGCCGGCTGCCAGCAGGGCACTGTTGGCAGGCCGCCCGATCGGCGGCAGGTCACCGATCTGGGCGGGCAGATGGCGGGTACTCATTCGCCCACGGTACCCGGGCCGGCATCACGGCTGGAGCCCTGCATCGATGTGAGGCTCAGATACCTTACGGGGCAGTCTTGACGTATCTCAGCCTCACATCGCCGCAGCATTGGCGCAGTCAGGCTATGAGCCACTGGCGGACAACGGAGGAGTCGACGCGGTGCTGACGGGCTTGCGTCAGCGGCTGGACACCGTGGTGAGGAACGCCGTCCAGGCTCCGGTGGGGAAGAGGAGTGCCGGGCCGTGTGGGTCCTTGGAGTCGCGTACGCCGATCGTGCCGCCGGCCAGCGTGGCTACTTCGAGGCAGTTCGACCCGCTGGCACTGCTGCGGCTGCTCTTGCGCCAGCGTGCGTGAGGCAGGTCCGGCGCGATCACGTCGCGTCCGTCCGATCGTTGCAGCAAGCCGAGTCAGCCCTTCGGGGAGCTGCCGGCCTTCAAGCTGGACAGAAAGTTGGTGAAGGCGGCCGGGCTGAAGAGCAGAGCTGGGCCGGTGGCGTCCTTGCTGTCCCGTACGCCTACGGCGATGTCGAGGTCACCTCGCCGAGCAACGCCGCCACCGACCGGCTGCTCAAGATGCAGTTCTACGCCGCCGCGCGGATCGGGTGGTACCTGCTGGTGGAGCCGGAGCTGCCTGCCTTCTCCGCTGTCACCCTGCGGCTGTTCCGGCTCGACGGTGAGCACTACGTCGAGCACGCGACCGCGACGAAAGGCGAGGTGCTGGCCGCCGAGCGGCCGTTCCCGTTCCGGGTCGACTCCGGTGCGTTGCTCGACGGGTGACCGGGTTCGACGGGTGACGAAGCCGGTCAGTGGATGCGGCGGCCGTGCGCGTCCGGGACACCGGACTTGCGGAAGAAGTACGTGTTGATCTGGTCGCGCCACTCCCGCGCGGAGCGGACCTGTTCATCGAGGCGCTCGGCGACCCGGGCGTACAGGGCGGGGTCGAGGCCGGCGTCGGCGACGTCGCGCCACCGGTCCCGCATGGCGATCGCCTCATCGGCCCCGGCGAAGTGGGTGTCGTAGATGTGCTGGATCACCGTCGACCCGCTGTGCAGCACATGCCCGTACGGCACGTGGTGGAAGAACAGCAGCAGCTCGTCGGGGCAGTCGGTCAACGACTCGTACACGTCCGACCAGGGCTTCGGGTACTGGCTGGTGTAACCGGTGCCGGTGGCCCGGGTCCGGTCCACGCCGACGCCGTCGCGGTCGGCGAAGTGGTAGGTGCCCCACTGGGAGTACTCGTACCCGTCGACGGACGGACCGTAGTGGTTGCCGGGGTTGACCATGAAGCCGACACCCAGTGGGGCGGTGTACCGCTCGTAGGTGCGCCACGAGCCGTCCATGATCGCGTGCAGTGCCTGCCGCAACTGCGCCGGATCGGAGACCGCGCCGGCCGGGAAGGTCAGGTCGATCCACTCGTCGAGCAGCGCGGCCGGGTCGGCGGTCGGGTCCCAGCCGAGCCGGCCGAACGCGTACAGGTTGGCCTGGGCGAGCGGATGCCCGCACCAGAACGGGTCGTCGCCGACGTTCGACACGGCGGCCAGGGTGCCGCCCCGCGCGGCGATCGCGGCGACCGACGACCCCGCGTCACCGCTGACGTCCCCGTCGGCCTCCAGACTGTCGCCGTCGAACCGGAAGCTGAGCACCTCGCTCCACAGCGGAGCCAGGTAGCAGACGTGCCGCTGCTGCCCGGTGTACTCCTGGGTGACCTGCAGCTCGACGGCCAGCCGGGTGGCCGGCATCGCGCCGATCACCGGGGACACCGGCTCCCGGGGCTGGAAGTCGACCGGACCGTACTTGACCTGCACGATCGCGTTGTCGCGGAACTGGCCGTCGAGCGGGGCGAAATGGTCGTACGCGGCCCGTGCCCGATCGGTGGAGCGGTCCCGCCAGTCCCGCCGGTGGTTGTAGACGAACGCCCGCCAGTGCACCACCCCGCCGTGCGGGGCGAGGGCGTCGGCGAGCAGGTTGGCGCCGTCGGCGTGGCTGCGTCCGTACGTGAACGGGCCGGGCTGGCCCTCCGAGTCGGCCTTCACCACGTACCCGCCGAAGTCGGGCACCCTGCCGTAGACTTGGGCGGTAGTGGCCGACCACCAGTCGCGTACCGCCGGATCGTGCGGGTCGGCCGTGGCCAGGCCGCCAAGCACCATCGGCGCGGCGAACGTCACCGACAGGTGCAACCGGATGCCGTACGGGCGGAAGATGTCGGCGAACGTGGCGACGTCGTCGAGTCGGTCGGTGAGCAGCCGCGCCTCGGTACGCCCCACGTTGACGTTGTTGATGGTGACCGCGTTGACGCCGCTGGCGGCGAGCAACCTGGCGTACGCCCGGACCCGGTCGAGGTCGTCGGTGATCGCGCCGTCCCGCCAGAAGATCGACCCGCCGGAGTAGCCCCGCTCGACCTGCCCCATCACCGGGTGCACGTCGACGTTGTCCCAGTGGTCGAGCATCCGCCGTCGGATCGCCGGCCGGTGCGTCCGGGTGGCCATGTCGTCGCCGAACGCCGACTCGCCGAGCCGGACCACGTGGAACAATCCGTACAGCAGCCCTGCGGGAGCGTCGGCGGTGACCGTGGTGAGGCTGCCGGCCCGGCCAATCGTGTAGCCCTCCTCGCCGAGGTCGTCGACCGCACCGGCTGTCGCACCGGGACCGGCGGCACCGGTCAACGCCAGCATCAGGTCCGCCTCGCCGTCGACCGACAGCCGGGTCACCGATCCGCCGAACCGGGCGCAGGCCGCCCGCACCTCGGCGTACACGGTGGCGACGGACTCCTCGGCGCCGGAGACCAGGGTGTGCCGCGACCCGATAGCGCGCCACACCTGCGCCGGTAGCCAGGCCGGATGAACATCATTTGCCGGTGCAGCAGCGGCCACGCGATCCTCCCGAGGTTTCGGACATTGTTTCGGATCCGTACCCGAATCGCAGCCCTGCGACAACGCCGGGCTCGCCACGCTGGCGGTCGTCGGTCACCCTGTCGGTGTGGATCTCGACGACACACAGACGCTGGTCACCCTGCTCAGCGGCCTGGCAATCCTGATCGGGCTGATCGGCGTGCTCGTGCCGATCCTGCCCGGTCTGCTGCTCTGCTGGGCCGGCGTGCTCGGCTGGGCGATCTTCAGCGACGCCGGTGGCGGCCGGTGGCTGGTCGTCGCCGTGGCGACCCTGATCGCAGTCGGTGGCACGGTGACCAAGTATCTGTGGCCGGGGCGGGACCTGAGACGGGCCGGCGTACCCAACCGGTCGCTGCTGGTCGGCGGCGCGCTGGGCCTGGTCGGCTTCTTCCTTGTCCCGGTGCTCGGCCTGGTGATCGGCTTCGTGCTCGGCGTCTGGCTGGCCGAGCGGCAGCGGCTCGGTGACTTCGCCGCCGCCTGGCCGGCCACGAAGCGGGCGGTACTGGCGGTCGGGCTGGCGATGCTGATCGAGCTGGGTGCCGCGCTCGCGATCGCCGGGCTGTGGCTGCTCGGCCTGCTCGTGGCCTGAACCACGAGCAGGCCGGGCGGCGCGCCGGCCGTTACCAGACCGGCATCCGGGCGGCCGGGTAGCGGGAGCCGGCTGCGCCGTGCGGCAGGATCTCGCGGATCCGGTCGACCTCGGCCGGGCTGAGTGCGACGGCGGCCGCCGCCACGTTCTCGGCGAGCCGTTGCGGGTTGCGGGTGCCCGGGATCGGCACGATGTCATCGCCCTGGGCGAGCAGCCAGGCCAGGGCGAGCTGGGTGACCGCGACGCCCTTGGCGGCGGCGAGCGCGGTCAGCTCGCGCACTGCGGCCTGGTTCTGTTCGTAGTTGCCCGGCTGCCAGCGTTCGTCCCAGGTCCGCATGTCACCGTCCGGGTATTCGGCGGCGGGCCGGACCGCGCCGGTCAGGAAGCCGCGGCCGAGCGGCGAGTACGCAACGAAGCCGATGCCCAGCTCGCGGACCGTCGGCAGCACCTGCGGCTCCACCGCCCGTTCGAACACCGAGTACTCGGTCTGCAGCACCGACACCGGGTGGACGGCGTGCGCCCGCCGGATGACGTCCGGGCCGGCCTCACTGAGCCCGAAGTAGCGCACCTTGCCTTCGGCGATCAGCTCACCGACAGTGCCTGCGACGTCCTCGATCGGCACGTTCGGGTCGACCCGGTGCTGGTAGAGCAGGTCGATGTGGTCGGTGCCGAGGTGGCGCAGACTGTTGTCGGTGACCTCGCGGATGTGTTCCGGCCGGCTGTCGAACGCCGTGCCGAACCGGCTCGGGTCGGTCAGGTCGAAACCGAACTTGGTGGCGAGCACCACCTCGTCGCGGAAGCTGTGGACCGCGTTGCCGAGCAGTTGCTCGTTGCTGCCGGTGCCCAACCCGCCGAGTCCCGGTTGTCGCAGGTCCGGGCAGCGGCCGGGCTGATCCGGGCCCGGTCCGCCGAGCCGTTGACGGTCGAGCAGATCGCGGCGGCGGCCCACCTGAGCGTGGCGACCCTGCACCGGCACTTCAAGGCGGTGACCGGGATGAGCCCGATGCGCTTCCAGAAGTCCCTGCGGCTGCAGCAGGCCCGGCGGCTGCTGCTCGCCGGCGCGGACACCGCCGCTGGAGTGGCCAGGACGGTCGGGTACGTCAGCGCGACCCAGTTCAACCGCGAGTACCGGCGGGCGTACGGCGTACCGCCAGGTCGCGACGCGGCCCGGCGGCGCGCCGGCGACCTGGCGTCGGCAGCTGCGGGGCCGTCGCCGACAGCCTGACCGTCGCCGCGCGTTGGGGCCGTCAATGCGTTGGGACCGTCAATGCTGCCAGGCCGAGCGGCGCAGCAGCCGCATGCCGTTGAGCGCGACCAGGATGGTGGAGCCCTCGTGCCCGGCGACGCCGAGCGGCAGCGGCAGGTGGCCGACGATGTCCCAGGTCGCCAGGACGACGATGACGGTGCCGGCGATGACCAGGTTGGCGACCACGCAGCGCCGGGCCCGCCGGGCGAGGGCGACGACCGCCGGGATGGTGGTCAGGTCGTCGCGGACGATGACGGTGTCCGCGGTCTCCAGCGCGAGGTCGGCACCGACGCCACCCATCGCGACGCCGGTGTGCGCGGTGGCCAGTGCGGGCGCGTCGTTGACCCCGTCGCCGACCACCAGCACCCGCCGGCCGTCGGACTGCATTCCGCGGACGGTGGCGACCTTGTCCTGCGGCAGCAGGCCGGCCCGTACCTCGTCGATGCCGACCTCGGCGGCCAGCCCGCCGGCTGCCTGCGGGTTGTCGCCGGTGAGCAGCACCGGCGACCGCCCGGTCAGGGCACGCAGCGCGGCGGTGACCGAGGCCGCGCCGGGTCGCAACCGGTCGGTGAGCGCGAGGACGGCTGCCGGCGTGCCGTCGACGGCGACCACGACGGCGGTCTGGCCGGCGGACTCCACTTCGGCGACCAGCCGGCGGGCCTCGTCGTCGGTGGCGGTCAGCAGCTGGGCCGGGCTGGCCACGGCTACCTGCCGGTCACCGACGCGGGCCGTGACGCCGCGCCCTGGTAGTGCGGCGAACGTGTCGGTGGCGGCGATCGCCAACTGGCGGTCGCGGGCGGCGGCGACCACGGCGACACCGATCGGGTGTTCGCTGGGCAGTTCGGCGGCGGCGGCGAGAGCCAGCAGTTGGTCCGCGTCGCCGGTGGCCGGATCACCGGGTACGGGGTGGACGGCGGTGACTCGGGGCCGACCCTCGGTGAGGGTGCCGGTCTTGTCGAAGGCGACCAGGTCGGCACGGCCGAGGCGTTCGATCACCCCGGCGGATTTGACCAGTACGCCGTGTCGGCCGGCGGTGGCGATCGCGGCGAGCAGCGGCGGCATGGTCGCCAGCACCACGGCGCACGGCGAGGCCACGATCATGAAGGTCATCGCCCGCAGCAGGGCGTCGGTGAGGCTGTCGCCGAGGGCGAGCGGGATGCCGAACAGGGCGAGAGTCGCGACCACGACTCCGACCGAGTAGCGCTGCTCGATCCGTTCGATGAACAGCTGGGTGGGTGCCTTGCTGGCGGCGGCCTCCTCGACCATGGCGGCGATCCGGGCGACGACGGTCTCGCCTGCCGGGGTGGTCACCCGGACCCGTAGCGCTCCGGTGCCGTTGAGGGTGCCGGCGTACACGTCGTCGCCGTGGCTGCGGTCCACCGGTAGCGGCTCGCCGGTGATGGTGGCCTGGTCGACCTCGCTGGCGCCGTCGACAACCTGTCCGTCGGCGCCGATCCGCTCGCCGGGGCGGACCAGGATGACGTCGCCGACGCGCAGTGTGACGGTGTCGACCCGCTGTTCGGTGCCGTCGACGATCCGCGTCGCCTGGGGTGGGGCCAGGTCGAGCAGGCTGTGGACGGCGTCGGCGGTTCGTCGGGTGGCGAGCGCTTCCAGCGCGCCGGAGGTGGCGAAGATGACGATCAGCAGGGCGCCGTCGAAGACCTGGTTGACGGCGGCGGCACCGATCGCGGCGACCACCATCAGCAGGTCGACGTCGAGGGTGCGTTCGCGTAGTGCGCGCAGCCCGGACCAGCCCGGTTCCCAACCGCCGGCGACGTAGCAGGCCAGGTAGGCGGCCCACCAGCTCCACGCCGGGGCTCCGGCCAGGTGCAGCGTGCCGCCGAGGGCGAACAGCGCGGTCGCGGCGGTCGCCCAGCGGACCTCGGGCAGCGCCCAGATCGGGGTACGGCGGGTGGCGTCGGCCAGGCGCTCGGCGCGTGTCGGGGGCGCGTACGGCGGGGTATCGATGAGCACGGCCATGACAATAGCTGCGCAGCTATGCAGGTATGCAAGTAGGCGGCCTCGACTAGTCTGACCGGCATGCACACCTCGATTCCGGATTTCCGGATGCCGGTCGAGGAGCAGGTGCACCTGGCCGCGGAGACGTTCCGCCTGCTCGCCGACCCCACCCGGATCAAGATTCTCTGGGCGCTGCTGCAGGGTGAGTCGTCGGTCGCCTGCCTGGCCGAGTTGGTCGGTGCCGCGCCGACGGCGGTCAGCCAGCACCTGGCCAAGCTGCGGCTCGCCGGGCTGGTGCGGGGGCGCCGGGAGGGCACATTCGTCTACTACTCGGCCGCAGACGTGCACGTTCGGCAGTTGCTGGCCGAGGCGCTGTTCCACGCCGACCATGCCGACCGCGAGCTGCCCGACCACGGGCCGGGGGAGCGGGTCTCCGATCACCACGGGTGAGCGCCTGGCTCGTGGCCGGTCACCTGTGGTGGAGTCGAAACCGGCCGCGTCGGTCCCACTTAATGAAAACGGCTTCCGTTATCGTCTGGGTAGACGAGAGGAGGCCGTCCATGGCCGTACCGAAGCGCCGCACCTCGCGGTCGAACACCCGCCACCGGCGCGCCCAGTGGAAGGCGGCGGTGCCGATGCTGGTGACCTGCCCCTGCCCTCGACAGGAGAAGGTCCTGCCGCACCGGGCCTGCGCACACTGCGGCCTGTACCGGGGCCGCCAGGTCGAGGATCCGCGATGACCGGTGCGGTGGCCAGCGAGGGGAACGGTGCGACGGCCGGCGCGGTGGCCAGTGACCGTCGGCTGCCGGTAACGGTGCTGTCCGGATTCCTCGGTGCGGGCAAGACCACCCTGCTCAACCACATTTTGGCCAACCGGGAAGGGCGGCGGGTCGCGGTCATTGTCAACGACATGAGCGAGATCAACATCGACGCCGCACTGGTGCGCGACGGCGGTAGCCTGTCGCGTACCGAGGAACGCCTGGTCGAGATGACCAACGGCTGCATCTGCTGCACGCTGCGCGACGACCTGCTGGTGGAAATCGCCCGACTGGCTCGGCTGGGCCGCTTCGACTACCTGGTGATCGAGTCCAGCGGCATCTCCGAACCACTGCCGGTGGCGGCCACGTTCGCCTTCGGCACCGACGACGGTGGGGTGCTGGCCGACATCGCCCGGCTGGACACCATGGTCACTGTCGTCGACGCGCCGCACCTGATCGCCCAGTTGCGGGCCGGCGAGTCGCTGGAGCAGCGTGGGCTGGCCGCGTACGACGACGATGACCGCACCATCGCCGACCTGCTGGTCGACCAGATCGAGTTCGCCGACGTGATCCTGGTCAACAAGACCGACCTGGTCGGGTCGGCCGAGTTGGCGACGGTCGAGGCGCTGGTGACCAGGCTGAACCCGAAGGCCCGTCAGCTGCGGACCGTGCGGGCGCAGGTCCCGTTGGGCGAGGTGCTCGACACCGGGCGGTTCGATCTGGAGGGGGCCGAGACCGCTCCCGGTTGGGTCGCCGAACTCAACGGCGAGCACGTGCCGGAGACGATCGAGTACGGCATCAGCAGCATCGTCTACCGGGCGGTCGTGCCGTTTCATCCGCAGCGGCTCTGGGATCTGCTCGCCGAGCTGGACAGCTTCGGCGTCGTACGGTCGAAGGGCTTTCTCTGGCTGGCGACCCGGCCCGATGTGCAGGCACTGTGGTCGCAGGCCGGTCCGTCGGCGCGGTGCGACCCGGCGGGGGTGCCGGTGGCCAGCTCCGGTGAGTGGCCCGACGACCCGGCCGAGCGGGCCGACCTGGAGTTCCGGTGGGATCCGGTCTTCGGCGACCGGCACCAGGAGCTGGTGTTCATCGGCATCGGGCTCGATGGCGAGCGGCTACGGGCGGCGCTGGACGACGCACTGCTCACCGATGCCGAGCTCGCGGCGGCCGGAGCGGGGCTGGCCGCCGGGCTCGCGGCATGGCGCGAGCTGCCGGACCCGTTTCCCGACTGGGATGTCGGCGAGCTGGACGAACATGGACATGTGTCGACTCAGACAGGTCGCACCCCTACCGCGATAAGTTGAAAACGATTACCATTAGCTCCCGGTGGTCCACCAGGGACCACCGGGAGGGAGTCTGTCCCATGTCGACTGCAACTCGCCGGCGGGCCGCCGGTACGTTCGTCGCCAGCGCCGCGATGATTGCCGCTCTGGTGGTTTCGGCCACTCCGGCGCAGGCGCACGGCACCGGCCTGCCCGTGGTCCTGCATGAAGGACACGTCGACGTCATCGAGGTCGAGTACGAGGACGGTGAGCTGGAGCTCGGCGTCCACGACGACACCGTCGAGCCGGGTGAGCACCGCCACCACGACGACGTGATCTTCGTCGTCAAGCCCCAGGCGAAGACCACCGTGCCCAGTGACCCGGCCTTCGCCTTCCTCGGCACGGCCGGCTCGCCGGTGTGGATCCTGCCGCAGATCGAGAACGAGGAACTGCTCTTCGCCGGCCTCGCCACCGAGGAGCTCGAAGCGGGCGTCTTCGCCGGCGACTCGGTCGACCTGACCGTGCAGCAGCTGATCAGCGCCCCCAGCTCCGCCAAGATGGCGATCTACATCGAGGACCTGTTCGGGCAGCCGACCGTGCTGGCCAACAGCCGCGACGGGCTGCCGGACGTTGTCGACCTGGCGGTCGGTGAGCACCTGCACGTCAACTGGGCGTTCAGCAAGGCGGGCGTCTACCTGCTCAAGGTCAAGGCCAGTGCCACTCTGGCGGGCACCACGACCGTCGTCGAGTCCGACTCGGTCTACCTGCGATTCGTCGTCCTGCCCTGACGTGCGTCGGGAATCCGGAGGGAGCAGTGTGATGAAGACTCCTGGCCGCCGGCTGCTGGCCGGTATCGCGTCGAGTGCCCTCGCTGCGGTGCTCGCGGTCGCCGTACCCACCCCGGCGCAGGCCACGATCGTCGAACTGACCAGTGGCCACGTAGATGTCATCAATGTCGATCATGTCGCCGGTGGGCCGATCGAGGTCACCGTTGGCGATGACACCGGCGCTACCTTCGTCGAGCGTGACCCGTCCACCGTGGTCCTCGTGGTGCCTGCCGCCGCGCACACGGCGGTGCCGTCCGGTTCCGCCTGGTCGTTCCTCGGCAGCGGGGGGTACGCCTACGTGTTGCCGCAGACCAACACCGCCGGGCTGCTCTGGGCCGGCTGGGACACCACCGGGGTGGCCAGCGGGGCGTTGCAGTTCAACCGGGTCGTGTTCAAGCTGACCGGCGTGCAGGGGCCGGGCGGGTTCAGCATCTTCACCGCCTCGGGCGGCACGCCCACGGTGCTGTTCGACAGCGGCAACGGTCTGCCGGACAGCCTGAACGTCAACCGCAACACCCATGCCCACGTCAACTGGGGCTTCGACGTGGCCGGCACCTACGTGGCGACGTTCGAGGTAAGCGGCGTGCGTGCGTCGAACGGGCAGCCGGTGAGCAGCACCGAGGAATTCACCTTCGAGGTCGGCTGACCCCGTTCGACCCGAGTGGTTGATTCGTCGGTTGATCCGACCGGCCCACCCGTGCCGCCGGTGCCGAACAACACCCGTTCGGCACCGGCTGCACGCCAGATCGAGCATGACAACGGTTATCGTTTGCGTGCTAGCGTGCGGTGCGCGGGCGCAGGGCGTACGGAAGGTGGGGTGGAACATGCGCGCACGGTGGCTCATCGGGCCGGCGCTGCTCGCTGTCAGTCTTGGTAACCTGGCGGCCTGTGCCGTCCCCGAGACGTTGAGCGCCGCTGACGACCGTCTCCAGGTCGTCACCACCACCGGCATCCTGCGGGACCTGGTCGACAACGTCGGCGGGGACCGCGTCGCGGTCGCCTCGCTCGTCCCCGACGGTGCCGACCCCCACTCGTACGAGCCGTCGCTGCGCGACGTGCGCAACGTCGTCTACGCCGACGTCGCCTTCAGCAACTACCTGCTGCTGGAGGAGCACGCCATCATCAAGGCGCTCGACGCCAACCTGCCGGAGGGCGTACCGAACATCTCGCTCGCCGAGGGGGCGATCAAGTACGCCGCCGAGATCATCCCGCTGGTCGAGGACTTCTCGCTCGACACCATCTGGCTCGGCATGCGGGTACGCGGCACCGGCGGGACCTATGGTGCAGACCGGGTCTCCGACATCCTGCTGCAGAGCACCAACGTGACCGGCCCCGGCGCCATGGCCGCCTACCTCACCGAGTCGTTCGGCAACCCGGCCGTCTATCTCGACTCGGCCGACGGCTTCGACGCCGCCACCGGCTACCGGGACGACACCGCCACCCTCCCGCCCGACGCGCACACCCACATGAGCTGGGCATTCACCGAGCCGGGCGTCTACCGGCTCACCATGTCGGCACGGTTGGCGGTCACCACCGACAGCCGCCCCGTCGCCCTCGGGGAACAGACATTCACGTTTGCCGTCGGCGTCGATCCGCACAGCGTGCCCGGGATGGCCGGGGCCGACGTACTCCGCGGCGGGCACGCCGACATCACCGTTGACCTCGATGCGGCGGCGCGCGGCGAGCCGTCGCTGTACCTGTTCGCCGACCCGCACGGCGCCGGTGACGCCCACCAGCATGTGCACGATCCGGCCGACACCGTCATCGAGGTGCCGAACAAGGCCCTCGCCCAGGTACCGGCCGGTCGGGACTTCCGCTTCCTCGGCCGACCGGGCACCGAGATCTTCCAACTGCCGCAGGCGGTGCTCGGCAAGCACGTGCACGGCGAGATCGACCCGCACCTGTGGCAGAACGTCCGCAACGTCATCGCGTACACCGAACTGATCCGCGACACCCTGATCGGCGTCGACCCGGCCGGTGCCGCCGACTACCGGCGGCACGCGGCGGCGTACATCGCCGAGTTGACCGCGCTGGACGACTACGTCCGCGACACGATCGCGCGGATCCCGCCCGCCCGGCGGCACCTGATCACTACTCACGACGCGTTCGGCTACCTCGGGGCCGCGTACGACGTGCAGATCTCCGGCTTCGTCAGCCCGCACCCGGCGGCCGAGCCGAGCCTGGCCGACCGGCGCCGGCTCACCGAGACGATCCGTAACCTGCGGGTACCGGCGGTCTTCCTGGAGCCGAACCTGCGGTCGAGGTCCTCGACATTGACCGAACTCGCCGACGACCTCGACGTACGGGTCTGCGATATCTACGGCGACACCTTTGACGACCGGGTGACCAGCTACGTCGAGCTGATGCGGTTCAACGCCGAGTCGCTGCTCGACTGTCTGGCACCATGAGGAGGCATCAGTGAAGTCGATCGGCCTGTCGACGGCCGTCTCCGCGCTGCTGGCGATGACGCTGGCCGCCCAGCCGACATCGCCCGACCCGGCACTGGACCAGTCGATCGCCCCGGACCAGCCGGTCGCCGCGGACACGGCCGTGCTGGCGGCCGGCCATGTCGACATCGGACCGCGCTACGTCGACGACGAGTGGACCCTGCTGCTGCACGACGACGCGGCGCAGCCGGTGTGGCGGGATCCGGACCGGACCGTGCTGAGGGTCACCGACGCCGCGCTGCAGACCGTGCCGGATGATCCGGTGTACGGCTTCCTCGACGTGCCGGCCGGCACCGAGGTGCACGTGGTGCCGCAGGTGCAGCACCCCGATGTGGTGTGGGTCGGCTGGAACACCCAGGACCCCCGGGTGATGCAGACGATCGACCGGGGCGTGACGTTGGAGCTCGCCGGGGTCGAAGGACCTGGCGAGGTCACCATGTATCTGCAGGCCGGCACGTTCAGCGAACCGCAGGTGCTGTGGCGCTCCACCGAGCCGCCCGGCCAGCCGATGTGGGTGGAGGTCAACACTCACACCCACGCCAACTGGGTGTTCACCGCCCCCGGCGTGTACCTGGTCGCCGTCCGGGTCAGCGCCGACCTGGTCGGCGGCGAGCAGGTGAGCGCGGTACGGCACCTGCGGTTCGCGGTCGGCGACGCCGTCAGCACCGACGACGCGTTCGCCGCGCAACCCGACGAGGTCGCGGCCGTGCCGGTCGCCTCCGACGGTGCTGACGGCCAGGGGGCCGCAGCGGACGGCACCGGCGACGGCACCGGCCCCTGGCTGGTCGGCGGCCTTGTGCTGGCCGCGGTCGTGCTGGCGGTTGCGCTGGTCGTCGTAGTGCTGCGCGGCCGGGCGGTACGCCGACGGGTCGAGCAGGAGCGTGCCGCCTCATGACTGCGCTCGCCGTACACGATCTCGACGTCGACCTCGGTGGCCGTCCGGTGCTGCGCGGTGTGCGGTTGCACGTCGACCCGGGTGAGCTGGTCGGGCTGATCGGGCCGAACGGGGCCGGCAAGACCACGCTGCTGCGGTCGGTGCTCGGGCTGGTCCGGACCCGGTCCGGGCGGATCCTGGTGGACGGGGTGCCGAGCCGGCCGGGGCGGTGCGCGATCGGGTACGTGCCGCAGCGGCACGAGTTCGCCTGGGAGTTCCCGATCTCGGTGGAGCAGGCGGTGCTCAGCGGCCGGACCGGTCGGATCGGGCTGCTGCGCCGGCCGGGGCGGGCCGACTGGCGGGCCACCGCCGAGGCGATCGACCGGGTACGCCTGGGCGACCTGCGCAGTCGGCCGGTTGCCGAGTTGTCCGGCGGGCAGCGCCAGCGGGTGCTGGTGGCCCGCGCGCTGGCGGTGCAGCCGGCGCTGCTGCTGCTCGACGAGCCGTTCACCGGGCTGGACATGCCGACTCAGGAGCTGCTCGGTGAGCTGTTCACCGGCCTGGCGGCCGAGGGCACGCCGTTGTTGATGACCACGCACGACCTGATCGGGGCGATGGATGCCTGTTCCCGGCTGGTGCTGCTGAACCTGCAGGTGATCGCCGAGGGCAGACCGGCCGACCTGCGGGATCCGCGGCTGTGGATGCGCACGTTCGGGGTGAGCGAACGGTCGCCGTTGCTGCGGATCGTCGGCGCCGGCACCATGCCCGTCGGGGTCGGCGAGGGGAGCGGCTGATGCCGGTCACCGAGTTCGTCGCCGACCTGTTCAACCCGGATCTGGCCTTCCTGCCGAAGGCGCTGCTGATCGCGGTCATGTCCAGTGTGGTCTGCGGGGTGGTCGGCTGCCACGTGGTGCTGCGCGGGATGGCGTTCATCGGTGACGCCGTGGCGCACGCGGTCTTCCCGGGGCTGGCGGTCGCCTTCGTGCTGCAGGGCAGCCTGGTGCTGGGCGGTGCGGTCGCCGGGATCGTGACCGCGCTGCTGATCGCGGTGTTCGCGCAGCGGCGGCGGGTCAAGGAGGACTCGTTGATCGGAGTGTTCTTCGTGGCCGCCTTCGCCCTGGGCATCGTGATCATCTCGCAGGCACCGGGGTACGCCGGTTCGCTGCAGCAGTTCCTGTTCGGTTCGATCACCGGCATTCCGGACCGGGACCTCTACACGGTCGGCTTCACCGGGCTGGCCATCCTGACCGCGTTGTTCCTGTTGCACAAGGAGCTGGTCGCGGTCAGCCTGGACCGGGAGTCCGCCCGGTCGGTCGGGTTGCCGGTGTTCTGGTTGGACATCGGGCTGTACGTGCTGGTCACCCTCGCCGTGGTGATCTCGCTGCAGACGATCGGCAACATCCTGGTCCTGGCGTTGCTGATCACCCCGGCGGCGGCGGCCCGGCTGCTCACCGACCGGCTCGGCGTGATGCTGCTGCTCGCCCCGGTGATCGGCGGCGGTTCGGCGCTGGTGGGGCTCTACCTGTCGTGGAGCTACGACCTGCCGGTGGGCGGCACGATCGTGCTGGTCGCGACGGCGGTGTTCCTGCTGGCCTGGGTCCTGGCCCCGCGGCATGGTCTGGTCGCCCGCTGGCGGCGGCAGCCGGCAGTGCCCGACGAGGCGCAGGTCACACCGGTGCTGACAGAGGTGGCCGAACGGCCGATAGGTTAATGAAAATGATAGTCGTTACCTTGCGGTGGGGCTTCCGCCCCGTCACGACCACGTCCCGCACCGGTCCGCGGTGCGGGCGAGGGGAGGAAACAACGATGAGAACGACAGGTGCCCGCAGGCTCGCGGCCCTGGCCGGTGCGGCGGTGATCGCCGGCGGCGTACTGCTGGTGCCGACCGCCGCGGCCGCAGCCGAGCAGGTGGTGCTCGCCAAGGGCCACACCGACGCGGTTGACGTCCACTACCACGATGGCGAACTGTCCCTGGAGGTCCACGACGACACGGTCAGCCCGTCGGTCAACCGTGATCCGGCGGACGTGACCTTCCAGGTGCTGCCCGAAGCGGCCATGACGGTGCCGGACGACCCCCGGTTCGCCTTCCTCGGGCCGGCCGGATCGCAGATCTGGCTGCTGCCGCTGACCCAGGACCCCGACCTGCTCTGGCCCGGTTGGAACACCACCACCCTCAGCTCCGGCGTCTTCGCCGGCGACAAGGTCCAGTTGAGCCTCGTCGAGGTCACCGGACCAGGAAACGTCTGGGTGTTCACCCAGGACAGCTTCGGCGGCCCGATCATGAAGTTCCGCAGCGACGACGGCCTGCCGGACGCCATCGACGTACCGATCCGCACCCACGCGCACGCCAACTGGGCGTTCAGCGCGCTGGGCGCCTACACGCTGACCTTCCAGGCCGACGCGACGCTGACCGACGGCACCACCGTCAGCACCGGCCCGGTCGACTACGCGTTCGTGGTCGGCGAGCTCGACGGCACCGGTCCCGAGACCGTGCTGAGCATCGCCGGCATGGCCGACGAGTACCAGCCCGGCGACACCGTCACACTGCAGGCGGTGCAGACCCCGCAGACCGAGCTGGACCACTATCACTGGTTCAGCCGCTGCCCCGGCAGCGACGACTTCGCCATCATTGCCGGCGAGGCCGGCGCGTCCTACAGCTTCACCGCCACCCGTGAGCTCAACGCCTGCGAATACCAGGTGAAGCTCTACGACGACAACCACAGCGTCGTCGCGACCAGCGCGGAGGTCTGGCTCTGGGTGGCCTTCACCCCGACCGACCCGGAGGCCTCGCAGACCATCACCGCGTCGATCGATCCCACCCAGGGCGCACTGGTGATCAGCGTCGACCCGGATGACCGCAGCGTCGTCCTGCCGCCGGCGCAGCTGACCAGCGGTGGTGACAGTTGGGAGAGCACCGGAAACCTGCGCCCGGTCACCGTCACCGACACCCGGGCCGGCACTCCCGGCTGGAGCGCCTCCGGTCAGCTGCCGGAGAACTTCACCGGACCCGACGGTGCCACCTTCAGCTCCGGCTACCTCGGCTGGACCCCGCAGGTGGTCGACCAGTCCGCCGGTCAGGGCGTCGTCGCGGGCCCGGTCGTCGAGCCGTACGTCGTCGGCGTCGGCGGTGGACTCGGCAGCAGTGCCGTGCTCGGCTCGGCACCGACCGGCGTGGGCCGGGGTACCGCGACCCTGTCGGCCGGCCTGCAGCTGCGCCTGCCGACCGAGACCGTGCCCGGCACCTACACCGCGACCCTCACCCTCACCGCGATCTGAGGATCGCACCAGGGAACGGGCCGGGCGACGACACCGTGCCGCGTCGTCGCCCGGCCCGCCCACACCCTCCGCGAAACGGACCACCCCGCATGCGTACGCCAGCAGCCCTGCTCGCCGGACTCCTCGCCGCCGCCGTCGTGTCGACGGGCCCGGTCACCGGCCCGGCGACGGTCGGATCGCCGAGCTACACGCCCCTCGCGGCGCAGTCCCTCACCTGGGGCGTCGCTCCGTCCAGCCCCGACGGGCCGAACGGACGGCCGGCGTTCGAGTACAAACTGGATCCGGGTGCCACCCTCACCGACTACGTGGCGATCACGAACCACTCCGACCAGCCGATCACCCTTGACGTGTACGCCAGCGACGCGTTCACCACCGACCAGGGCGGCTTCGACCTGCTGCCGGCGACCGGGGAACCGGTCGACGTCGGTTCCTGGGTGACGTTCGAGTCCGGCACCTTCACCGTGCCGTCAACGTCGCGGCTGGACGTGCCGTTCACCATCGCGGTGCCGGACAACGCCACCCCCGGCGACCACCCCGGCGGCATCGTCGCCTCGCTCGCCGCCACCGGCACCGACGGCGAGGGCAACCAGGTGGCGGTCGACCACCGGGTCGGCTCCCGGATCTATCTACGGGTCACCGGGGAACTGCAGCCGGGCCTGGACGTCGGGGACCTGTCGACGACGTACGACGGCACCTGGAACCCGGTCGGGGGTGGCACCGTCACGGCCAGCTTCACCGTGCGCAACACCGGCAACGTACGGCTCACCGGGCAGCCGCAGCTGACCGTCGCCGGACCGTTCGGGCTGGCCGGGCGCAAGGTCGACGGCGATCCGCTGCCGGAGATCCTGCCCGGCGACAGTTACCGGACCACTATCCGGGTTGACGGCGTGCCGCCGATGTTCCGGCTCGGTGCGCGGCTCACCGTCGCACCGACCGCCGTCGCCGACGAGGTGCTCGACCCGCCCCCAGCGACCGTGACCCGCGAAAGCGGCCTGTGGGCCGTCCCGTGGTCGCAGCTGGTGATCCTGCTGATGATCGGGCTGGCCGGCTGGCTGGTCGTCGCCCGCCGCCGCCGCGCCCGGCGCCGGCGGGCAGCACAGCTGGAACAAGCCGTCGCCACCGCGCGCGAACAGGGCCGCGCCGAGGCCGTACGCGACGGCGCGGTCACCGATGCCACTGACGACAAGACGACCCAGGGGACCTCAAGATGACGACGATCCACCGCCCCACCGGTGCGGCGACGCGTCGCCGGTGCGCCGCGGTGCTGGCGATCGGTGCACTGGCTGCGGCCCTGACCGCGCCGGCCCCGGTGACCGCCGCACCCTCGACCGCCGTGCCGCCGACGGCTGCGCCGCCTACCGTGCCGCCGACGTCTCTGTCGGTGAGCGCCGCCGGGGCCGACCTGGTGGCGGTCGCGATCGACAGCGAGACGCTGTCGGTGGTCACCCGAGCGGCGGCCCGGCCGGCGGGTACGGAGTCGGCGACTGGTCGAGGAACTACCGGCTTCGGCCGGCAGCCGGCGACGGTGGTCTTCGGACCGGCGGGCGGCGTGGCGGTGCGGACCCCTGACCATCCGGCATTCCGGTTCCTCGGCACGGCCGGTCGGCCGATGTGGGCACTGACCGGTGGCGACACCGATTTTCCGTACCTGGACACGAGCGCGGTGCCCCGCGGGGCGGTCCGCGGCGACACCATCGAGCTGTCGCTGCGTCAGGTCGACGGCCCGGGTGGATTCGCCGCCTACACCCTCGGTGGGCTCGGCCAGCCGACGCCGTTGTTCGGCACCCTCGACGCGATGCCGCGTACCGCCCGGCTGCCGGCAGCGACCAGGACCGGCGGTCTGGTCTGGCTTTTCGACGCCGCGGGCGAGTACCGGCTGACGCTGTCGGCGGCCGCGACGCTGGCCAACGGCACCGAGGTGACGGCCGACGCCGACTACCGGGTGGTGGTGCCGCAGCTCGACGAGGCACGGCCCGATCCCGCAGGTACCCGGCCGGTGCCGGCCCCGGCTCCCGCTCCGGCGGCGGACCTGGCGAGGGTGTCCGGTGCCGCTCCGGGCGACGGTGTACCGCTCGGTGCCGATTCGCCGTCGGCCGGCGCCCCCGCGCGGGCCCTCGCGGCGGGTGCGGCCCCGGCGGCGACCGGCAGCGCGTCACCGCTCCTCGCAGCGGCTCAGCAGGACGGGTCACGGGTGGTGATCGACGACGGTCACGTCGACATGGGTCCGGAGCTGAGCGGTGCGGACTGGACGATCCGCCTCAAGGACGACACCGTCTCGCCCCCGGTGTGGCGCGACCTCACCGACGTGGTGCTGCACGTCAAGGACAACGCGAAGATCACCGTGCCGGACGACGCCGACTTCCTGGGCGCGCCGGGTGACGAGGTGTGGCTGTTGCCGCAGGGGCAGCGCGCCGGGATCGTCTGGCCGGGCTGGAACACCCAGCATCCGTCGGTCGTGGCCGGGGTTCGTGGCCCGGTCACCTGGACTTTCAAGGGTGTCGACGGCCCCGGCCGGTTCGCGCTGTTCCTGACCGGGTCGTTCGGTGAATCCGAGGTGCTGTTCGATTCGTCGGCCCGGCTGCCGCAGCAGCTCGACATCCCGATCAACACCCACGCCCACGGCAACTGGGCGTTCAGCGAGCCCGGAATCTACCGGCTGGCCTTCGAGATGTCGGCCAGCACGTCGTCGGGATCGACGGTCACCGACTCCCGCTCGCTCACCGTGGCGATCGGTGACGCGACGGACCCGGACACGGGCTTCGGGCCCGGCGACGACAACCCGGGTGGTGGCGGCTCCGGTGACGGGAGACTGCCGCGGACCGGATCGTCGTGGTACCTGCCGGCCACCGGAGCCATCCTGGTGATCGCTGGCGCGCTGGTGTTGTTCGCGACGCGTCGGCGCCGCGTCGCTCAGCGCTCGTCGTAGTGGTCGCCGTGTGCGGCGTGTGACTCGGCTGTCACGTGCTGGTCCGTGCCGCACTCGTCCCAGTGCCCGGCGTGCTCGTGGTGGACATGCCCGTCGTGCAGGTAGTCCGTGTGCCCGTCGTGGGTCACCGCGGCGTGCCCGCAGGTCGCGGAGTGGCTGTGGGGGTGTTCGGTGTGCATCTGGTGAGACATGGACACTCCCTAATTTCATGTTCACATTGCGATACGAGCATACGTCATCCGGGCTCGACGTTCGGGGCGTGTTCCGACGTGCCTGGCACGTTCCGGGTCCGGGAGTGCGATGGCTCTGATAAAATGACAACCATTATCGTCGACCGCCAGGAAGGCCGGTTCCCGCCGATGAAGTCTGATATTCACCCTAAGTACGATTATGTGGTTTTCCGGGATCGAAGTGCGGACTTTGCGTTCTTGACCCGATCGACCGCGACCAGCCAGAAGACGATCGAGTGGACCGACGGCCAGACGTACCCGGTGGTCGACGTGGAGATTTCCTCGGCCAGCCACCCGTTCTGGACGGGTCGGCAGCGGCTGCTGGACAGTGCCGGTCGAGTGGAGAAGTTCCGTGCCAAGTACGCCCGGAAGAAGCGCCCGGAGGGCGACGCCGCCGCCGGCTAGCGTGCGCAGCCGCCCCCGCGCTTCCCGGTGCGTCGTGGCCGGGTTAGCCGAGCCGGTCGCCGGGTAGCCGGCAGGTGCTGGTAGTCGCGACCGACCGTAGCGGCAGTGGCCGGCGAGGAGGCGTGATGGCTGGCATCGGTGCCCGCGTCTGGGCGGTGGCCGGGGGGCGGATCCCGCCGGTCAGCAACGGCGACGAGCCGGAGTTCACCAGCTTCGACCAGCTCTGCCTGCTCAACGCCGGCGACGTCGACGCCGAGGTCGAGCTGACCGTGTACTACGACGATCAGGAGCCGGCGGGGCCGTACCGCTGGGTGGTGTGGGCGCGCCGGATCCGGCACGCCCGGCTCAACGACCTCATCGACCCGGAGCCGATCCGGCTGGGCCGACCGTTCGGCTGCGTACTGACCTCGTCGGAGCCGGTGGTGGTGCAGTTCCAGCGACAGGACACCCGGCTGCCGGGGGTGGTGGCGTTGACCGACGCGACCCCGTACGCCGGGTGAGGGCAGGCTCACCTGGACCTGCCCGCACCCGGCGCGTCGGTACCCGGTCCACCCGCTCCGGCGTGCCCGGTCTACTTGCCCAGGAAGGCGAGCAGCGCGGTGTTGACCTCCGCCCCGTGGGTCCAGAGCAGGCCGTGCGGGGCTCCGTCGATCTCGACGTACTCGGCCTTCGGCAACCGCTTGTAAAACTCACGGGCGGTGGCGTCGATGGGCAGGATCCGGTCGGCGGTGCCATGCAGGATCAGTGCCGGCACGTCGATCCGGTCGATGTCGGCCCGGAAGTCGGTGAGCCAGGTCGGCACGACCGCGCTGGAGGCGAACCACCCGGCGCCGGCCGCGACGTTCCAACTGTTGCGCAGTGCCTCCTCGGAGAGTCGGCCGCCGAGCGTCTCGTCGGTGTTGTAGAAGTCGCGGTAGAAGTCGCTGAAGTAGGCGTACCGGTCGGCGGTGACGGCGGCGAGGATGCCGTCGAAGACCTCCTGCGGCACGCCGGTCGGGTTGTCGTCGGTGGCCAGCAGGAACGGCTCCAGCGAGGCCAGGAACGCGGCCTTGGCGACCCGCGTCGAGCCGTACCGGCTCAGGTAGCGGCCCACCTCGCCGGTGCCCATGCTGAATCCGACCAGCACGACGTCGGTGAGGTCCAGGGTTTCCAGCAGGGTGTTCAGGTCGGCGGCGAAGGTGTCGTAGTCGTATCCGACGGTGGGCTGACTGGACTGCCCGAAGCCGCGTCGGTCGTAGGTGATGACCCGGTAGCCGGCGGCGAGCAGCGCCGCGCTCTGCTTCTCCCAGGAGTGCCCGTCCAGCGGGTAGCCGTGGATGAGCACCACCGGCTGTCCCTGGCCGTGGTCCTCGTAGTAGAGGTCGATGTTGGTGCTGTTCTCCTGGCCGACGGTGATGTACGGCATGACGACCTCCGGTCGCTCGGCGCGAGAACGGTCGTTCTCGCTCGCTGTGTCATACCGTAGAGAACGACCGTTCTCTCCGCCAGTCGGACGTCGACGATCCGCCGGTGACCCTCGTCACCGGCGACAGCCGTCAGCCGGGTGGCGGCCCGACCTGAAGGAGGAGACATGCCGGCGTTGACCGACGACGAGGTGCGGCGCAGGGTGCTCGACGCCGCCGATCAGCTCTTCTACGCCCGGGGCGTGCAGGCTGTCGGCATGGACGCGCTGCGCGCCGAGGCGGGAGTCCCGCTCAAACGGCTCTACCAGGTCTTCGGGTCGAAGGAGGCTGTGGTCGAGCAGGTGCTGACCCGCCGGCAGCGAATGTGGAACGACCTGGTGGACGCCGCCCTGGCCGGCGGCGGCACGCCACGCGACAAGCTGCTCGCCATCTACGACGGGCTCGCCCAGTGGGCCACGGACGACGACTTCCGTGGCTGCCTGTTCATCAACACCTTCGGCGAACTGGGCGGGACCACGCCACGCGTCGCCGAGTTCGTCCGGGCGCAGAAGGCCGAGTTCCAGGATCGGGTGGCGGCGCTGGTCGCCGAAGCCGGCGGATCCGCGACCCTGGCCGCCCAACTCGCGATTCTCGCCGAGGGCGTACAGACCACCACCGCGATCGCCGGCGACAACGCCGCCGCCGCTCACGCGCGCGCCGCCGCTGAGGTTCTCATCGGCAGCGCCCTCACGTCGACCACCGACCACTGAGCCGGACCCGACCGTCGGCGGCTGAGTGTCCTCAGCCGCCGACGGTGCCCGGTCAGCCGTACGGGTGCAGGAACTGGTGCGGGCGCAGCGCCTTCTCGGTGATCCGTACGTCACCGATCCAGCCGTAGAAGCCCTGCCCGTACTGCAGGTCGAACGAGGTCGCGCCGATCACGAACGGCAGGCCGAGGGTGGCGATCCCGGTCGAGGGCTGGGTGGGGTTGCGGGCGATCTTCGACCCGTCGACGTAGACGACGGTCTGCTCGGAGTCGTTGACCACGGCGAGGTGCATCCACCGGCCGGGCGGCAGGGCGTGGCTCCACGACGTCGGGTCGGCGTCCTGCACGTCGGCGTAGACGACGTACTGCAGGAAGCGCTCGGGGGAGATGTTCAGGCTGCAGGTGCACTCCAGCGGGGACCAGCCGGTGGTCTTGCCGGCGTCGCCGCTGCGCCCCTCCCAACTCAGGATGCCCATCCAGGCGTGGTCGCCCTGGTACGGGTCGGGCAGCTTGACGAACGCCTCGATGGTGTAGCCGTCGCGGAACTTCATGCCGTTGATCGGCGCGTCCGGGCCGGCCCGCAGGATGGCGCCCCGGTCCGGTCCCTTGCCGCCGTCGAAGCGCAGGCTGGCGTGTGCCGGCTGGCCACTGTGGTGCTCGTCGGAGAAGGTCAACGTGTCGGCGGTGCCGGCGCCGATCCGGCCCACGGTCAGGTCGTTGCCGTTGCCGCTGAGGTCGCGCACCACGGTGCCGTCGAGCACCGGGTTGCCGGCGACCGGGCTGCCGGTGCCGGCGCCGAAGCCGGCCGAGTCGAAGCGCCAGTAGCCGACGGTGGTGTGGCGCAGCACCGCGACCGGCGGCCGGGGTGCGGGCGGCGGCACCGGCGCGAACCCGTCGAACCGGGCCGCGAAGTCGACCTCGACGCTGAACCGGTCGACCGGGCCGGTCAGCTCGACCGTCTCGGCCTGCAGCGGCGTCCGCTTCGCCGGATTCCGGGTGAGGAACCAGGGTGCGAAGGTCTCCACATCGATGACGTTGCGGACCAGATCGAAATGGTAGAGCCGGATCATGCCCGCCCCGCCGTAGTAGCGGTCCTGGTAGTTCGCGATGTGCACGTGCACGTCGTGGCCGGCCGCGTTGGTGAGCGTGGTCCGCCCGGGCGGCCAGTAGTGGCCGTTGAGGGTGAGGAAGATCTGGTCGTTGTCGCGGATCAGCCGGTCCCACAGCCGCTGTCCGTGGCCGGACAGCTGGGCCGCACCGGCGTCGTCGGCCCAGGCCAGGTCGTGGGTGGTGAGGATCACCGGCAGCGTACGGTGTGCGTCGATGACGCCCTGCGCCCAGGCGAGACCGTTGTCGGAGGCCCGCCAGTCGAGCGCCAGGATCAGCCAGTCCCGGCCGCCGGCGCGCAGTACGTGGTAGCTGTTGTAGCCGTCCGGCGAGGCACCGCCGAAGGTCGGTGTGTCGGTGAACCGGTGTGGTCCGAAGGCGCGCAGGTAGACGCTGTCGCCGCGCTGGTCGTCGCCGCCACGGATGTCGTGGTTGCCGGCCAGCACGCTGTACGGCAGCCGGCCGTCGATGGTGCGGAAGGCGTCGCTGGCGAGGTCGATCTCGTGTTCGCTGCCGTGCTCGGTGATGTCACCGAGGTGGGTCATGAACGCGATGTTCGCGTCCCGCCGCTCCTGGTTGAGGTAGCGGAAGGTGGCCTTCAGCGGCTCCGGGTCGGAGCTGTCGGCGTCGAACAGGTACTGCGTGTCGGGCAGCACGGCGAGCGCGAATCTCGGGCTCGCCGGGTCGAACGGCCCGCCGGCGGCGGCCACGGCGGGGGTGGCGGCGGGAGCGCCGATCACCGTGGCGGCGGCGCCGGCGGCCGGCGCGGCGAGCGCCGCCTGCAGCAGGGAACGTCGTTGCAGGCGGCCGGGCGCTGTACCGTGCGGCGGGTTCTCGGAGTGTTCCGGCTGGTGGGTACGCAGGGGATCGTCAGTCACCCGAGCAACGTCGCGCCCGGTGGTGAGCGCCGGGCGTCAGCTGGCTGAACGACGGTCTGCGACCAACGGAAGATCAACTCGGTGGGGCAGGTGGCCGGTCCACCCGGGCGGCGGTGCCGGATGCCGGTGCCGCGCCGAGGCCGGCGAGCGTGTTGTCCACCACGGCGGCGACGTGCTCCGCTGCCCGGGTACGCCACTGCCGCTCCGGCAGTCGCCGGTGTTCCAGGAAGAACAGCGACAGCGTCGAGGTGACCAGGTGCGCCGCGACGGTGGTCGAGGCATCCGGGCGTACCGAACCGGCCCGCACCGCCCGGTCGAGCCACCCGGCCAGACCGGCCCGCATGTCGCCGACCACGTCCCAGAACACGTTCGACAGGTCGCTGTCGAGTTGGCTCTCCCCGGCCAGTACGGCGATCAGGTCGGCGTGTTCGCGCAGGTGGGCGAGGAGCGCCCGGCAGTAGGCGGCCAGCGCGGCCCGGGGGTCGTCCGGGTCGAGCGGGTCGAGGACGTCGCCGATCGCGAGCCGGTAGCCGCCGTACTCGGAGACCACGTCCTTGAGCAGGTCGAGTTTGGTGGGGAAGTAGTGGAACAGCAGGCCCTCGGCGACGCCGGCTTCCTTGGCGAGCTGCTTGGTGGTGGTGGCCGCGAAGCCCTGCCGGGCGAAGACGCGTACCGCGACCTCACGCAGCTGCCGTCGCCGTTGCTCGGCGGCCTGTTGCCGACTGGTTGCCATGGTCCTCCACATCCTCGACCAGATTCGTTGAGTAGAAACTCAATGAGTGTATGCTCAATGAAGCGCCCCGGGGCCCGGTAACCGCAGCCAAAGGAGGCTCTATCGTGCACCCGTCCCTGCCCACCCGACCGACCGTGCGTGCGTTCACCAAGCCCGACTGTGTCTTCTGCGCCCGGGCCAAGCGGACGCTCACCGGCGAAGGCATCGACTTCCAGTCGTACGACGTCACCGCCGACGCCCGCACCGCGAACGCCAGCGCCTACTTCTCCGGCGCGTACACCGTCCCGCAGATCTTCCTCGGCGACTACCACGTCGGCAGCGCCGACGACCTGGACCGGCTGGCCGCGACCGGCCGGCTGGCCGCCCTGACCACCGCACCACACCGCGGCGACCTGGACCTCGACGCGTACACCGACGACGAGCTGGCCGACGGTGCGGCCGACCTCGCACTGTCCACAGTCATCCCCACCAGTGACGGCACCCACGACCCCGACCCGCAGACCTGGCCGATCCTGCACATGTACCGGAGGTTCTTCGGCTTCTGGCCCAACACCTTCGCCTACCTGCACCGCTGGCCGGCAGCCTACAAGCTGTTCGTCTACTGCCAGAACGCGGCGGCCGTGCAGGCCGGCGGGCAACGGCTCGGCCGGGCGGTGATGTCCGAGGTCGCCTACGCGACGTCCCGCGCGCACGGCTGCTCCTACTGCATGACCCACGCCGTCGCCGTACCCGGCGCGACCGGCCCGGCGGAACCGGACAGCGCGGTCGGGCCGCACGAAGCTACCCTGACCGACCTGGCGGCCCGGGCCACCCGCAACGCCGTCACCCCGGAGGCGTTGGCGAAGGTCCGGGACACCGTCGACCAGGCCCGCCACGGCGACGGGGACGCCCAGGCCAGGATGGACGCGCTCACCATGGTGGTGGCGTCGTTCGGCTTCCTCAACGTGTTCAACGACCTGGTCGGCCTGGAAATCGAGGGCGACTGGGCGGCGACGGCCAGTGCCCGGGGCGTGACCGCCGGCCGGCACGCGGTCGGCGACACCAACCCGCGCAACCTCGACCACGAGCTGCCGTCCGGCGGGCCGACCCTGCCGCAGCTGATGGCCGGCTACGACGAACTCGTCGGCGACCCGGAAACCTACGCCGAACGCGAGCTGGGTTTCGTCCCGGCCTGGGTGCGGGCCTGGCCGGCCGCGCAGCGCCGCCGGCACTGTCACCTGTACGTCGAACTGATGCGCGACCGGCCGCACTCGCGGATCCCCGCCGATCTCAAGCACCTGATGGCCCGGGTGTCGGCCGTCGCCCGGGACCACGGCTACCTGGCCGCCGCCGAGGGCTACCTCGCCTTCACCGCCGCACCGGACCGGTCGGACGCGGTGACCCGGATCGACCGCTGCGTGGCCGCCGCCACCGGCCGTGCCGACGACGGCGGCGTCTTCGACGACCGGGAACGCGCGGCGCTGCGGCTGGCCTGGCTCTCCGCCCAGGTGCCGCTGGTGACCCCCCGGCGGCAGGTGCAGCCGGCCATCGACCACTTCGACGCCGACGAACTGGTCGAGCTCGCCGTGGTCTGCGCGGTCGCGGCGATGCTCCAGCGGTTCGCCGCGCTGACCGGCCCGGCCGTCGAACCGCAGGTACGCGAGTTCCTCGCCCGGCACAATCTGTCGGCCGATCCACTGGTGCTGCGCTACCCGCTGCCGGACGGCGCGGTGTCGGACGGCGCGGTGTCGGCCGGCGGGCGGTAGCCACTCACCGCGACACCGCCAGTTCACCGAACCACCGGCCGGCGTCGCGGAACACCTCCCGGACGGTCAACCCACCGGCGGCCGCAGCGGCCCGGACCGCGTCGGTGTCCAGCCGTGCCCACCGGAACGCCGGCCCCAGCCGGGGCCGGCCCCCGGCGGCGGTGCTGACCACGTGCGCGTACCCGCGCCACAGCCCGACCCCGGGCGGATCCAGCTCCACCAGCAGGGTGCCCAGCGGATGCAGCAACGACCGGCACCGGCGCAGCAGCGCCACCGGGTCGCCGCCGATGCCGATGTTGCCGTCCAGCAGTACGGCGTGCCGCCACCGGCCTTCGGCGGGCAGTCGGTCGAACAGGTCACGGTGGATCGCCACCCCGCCCCGGGCCCGGGTCAGCGCCACCGCTCGGGCCGACACGTCCACCCCGACGGCGGTCACCCCGGCCCGGGCCAGCGCCACCGTGACCCGGCCCGGCCCGCAGCCCAGGTCCAGGGTCGGGCCACAGCACCGGGCCACCACCGCATCGGTCGTCGGCTCCACCGGCCCGTGCCAGCGCTCCACCGGCAGCCGCCAGCGGACCCCGTCACCCTGCACCAGCCAGTGTCCGCCGGCCGCCGGAGCCAGCAGCGCGGCGGCGAAACCGTGGTCCGCCGCGTACCGGCCGGGCACGTTGGCGGTCACCGTCGCGCCCCGACGGCCGGCACCGGTATCCGGGCCAGGGCCGGCACGCCCACCGCCGCCACCTGACCGGCGAACCGGCTGCCGGGGACCGCGTCGGCCACCGCCAGCGCGTCGCGCCACTCGTCGACGTCGCGCAGCACCGGCAGCGGCGCGACCCGCAGCCCTCGCGCGCGCAGCGCCGACCAGGTGTCGCGCCCGGTGTGCGGGGTCGACATCGGCACCCGCCGCAGCACCTCGGCATGCCGGGGATCGGTCAGACCCAGCGCCCACCAGCCGCCGTCGGCCGCCCAACCGAGCACCGCGCCGGTGCCGGCCCGCACCCCACCCGCCTGGGTCGGCGCCCCACCGGCACCGGTCAGCGTCTCGACGGCGGCGGTCAGTGCCGCACCGGTCAGCTGCGGAGTGTCCATCCCGATCTGCAGCACCGGCCGACCCGGGTACGCCGCCGCCACGTCGGCGTGCGCGTTGGCCAGCCGGTCGGCGAACCCGTCCCCGCGCTGCGGCAGTACCCGCCAGCCGGCAGTCGCCACGACCAGCTCCTCAGCGGCACCCGGGTACGCGTCGGCGTCGGTCAGCCGGCCGGCCAGCGCCAGCACCGGCGTCACCGCACCGGCCGCGCCGGTCGCACGGACCGCGTCCATCGTGTCCAGCAGCGCGGCGGTGGCGATCCGGGCGGCCTGCGCGGGAGTGGCCGGCGGGCAGAGTCGGGTCTTCACCAGCCCGGCCACCGGTGTCTTCGCCATCACCAGCAGGACGGTCAACGGGCACCGTCCACGGTGCGCAACACCCGACCGAAGTCGCGGGTCGCCCGCAGCGTGCCGCGTACCGAGCCGGACACCTTCGACCGGGTGCCGGCCGCCCGGGGCGCGTACGTCACGTCCAGCTCGACGATGCGCCACCCGGCACCGGCGGCCCGGATCATCAGCTCCAACGGGTAGCCGAAGGCCCGGTCGGTGACCCCGAGCGAGAGCAGCGCCTCGCGGCGGGCCACCCGGATCGGGCTGAGGTCCCGCAGCGGTACGCCGCGCTGCCGTAGCAGCGCCGCGACCAGCGCCGTACCGGCCCGGGCATGCCAGGGCCAGACCCGCGCCGACACCGGTCGGCGGCGTCCCACGGTCAGCTCGGCGTGCCCGTCGGCGACCGGGCGCACCAGCGCCGGCAGCTCCGCCGGATCGAACGACCCGTCCGCGTCGAGCACACAGACCAGCTCGGTCTCGGCGGCCAGCAGGCCGGTGTGCACGGCGGCCCCGTACCCGCGCCGGGGCTCGTGCACCACTCGGGCGCCGTGCGCGGCGGCCACCTGCGGGGAGCCGTCCCGGGACCCGTTGTCCACCACCACCGCCCGGTAGCCGGGCGGCAACTCGGCGAGTACGCCGGGCAGGGCGGCTGCCTCGTCGAGGCAGGGCAGCACCACGTCGATCGGTGTCGGCATACCGCCGACGCTAGGACGAACCGCCCCCGGTCGGGTGGCGTTCCGCGCTTACGGAAGTCTTACGGGCGGCAATTCTTACCGGAGGGTTACGGTCCGGCCGTTGCCCGGTCCGGGTGCCGGCGCAGGCCGTACTGTCCGGTGGTCATGACACCAGAACCCGCCACCCGGCGGTCCGGTCGCGCGGACCTGATCGTGCTCGGGGTCGAGCTGGCGCTGATCGCCGCCGCAGCCGTCGTCGGTGTGGTGCTCAACCGGCGAGGCGTCGGACTCTACGCCGAGACCGCACCGCTGTACGCGTTCTGGCGTCCGCACGTCGGCTGGGGCACGCCGCTCGCGGTCGCGGTCGCCGTCGTGGTCGTCGGTTGGGGGGTACGGTGGGCGCGTGCCGCCAACTGGGGCCGGCTGCTCGGTGTCGGCTACCTCGCCGCGGTGGTCTGGATCCTGTCGCTGGCCCTGATCGACGGCTGGACCGCCGGGGTCACCGAACGCCTCACCAACCAGGCCGAGTACCTGCACGAGGTGCACCGGATCACCAGCATCCCGGCGATGCTGGCCGGGTTCAGCGACCGGATCATCGACTTCCAGCCCGGCTCCTGGTCCACGCACACCGCCGGCCACCCGCCGGGGGCGCTGCTGGTCTTCGTCTGGCTGGACCGGATCGGCCTCGGCGGTGGCACCGCGGCCGGCCTGGCCTGCATCCTGATCGGCGCGACCATGGTGGTCAGCGTGCCCGCGACGCTGCGCCGGCTCGGCGCCGAGGACGCCGCCCGCACCGTACTGCCGTTCCTGGTGCTGTTGCCCGGCGCGGTGTGGATCGGCTCGTCCGGCGACGGGGTGTTCACCGGGGTGGTCGCCGCCGGGCTGGCCCTGCTGGCCGCCCGCCACCCGGCGGCGCTGCTCACCGGCGGTCTGCTGCTCGGCTTCGCGCTTCACCTGTCGTACGGGTTCGTGCTGGTCGGGCCGTTGGCGTTGGCGGTGCTGGCGATGCGGCCCGGCCGGTTCCTGCCGGCGTTGCTGATCGCCGGCACCGGGGTGGCCGCAGTCGTGGTCGCGTTCACCGCCGCCGGTTTCTGGTGGTGGGAGGGCTATCAACTGGTCGTCGAGCGGTACTACCAGGGCTGGGCGGCCGAGCGTCCGTACAGCTACTGGGTGTGGGCCAACCTGGCGGCGATGCTGCTCTCCGCCGGCCTGGTCGTCGGGCCGGCGCTGCGGCGCACGATCGGGGCGGCCCGGCAGGCGGTACGGCAGGCCACGCCGACGGTACCTGCTGCCCCGACCGAGCCGTCCGGCGCGTCGCGCGGGCGACGGCTGCTCGCCGGGTTGCGGGCCGCCGCACGGCCGACGGTGGTGCTGCCGCTGGCGGCGGCCGCCGCGATCGTCGCCGCCGACCTGTCCGGGTTGAGCAAGGCCGAGGTGGAGCGGATCTGGCTGCCGTTCGTGGTGTGGCTGCTGGTCGCCACCGCCCACCTACCGGCCGGCGCACGCCGCTGGTGGCTGGCCGGGCAGGCAGCGACCGCGCTGGCCGTCAACCACCTGCTGCTGACCTTCTCCTGACCGGGTCCCGGGCCGGCGCCAGCGGCGCGCCGGCCTGGTTCAGGCCGGCACCGGTAGGGCAGCCGGCGCACGTTGCAGGGCGGCCGGCTCCCGCAGCGGGTCGGTGGCGAACGCGGTCACCCCGTCGGCGAAACCGACCCGGGCGGTGAAGCCGAGCAGTTGCGCCGCCCGGCCCGGGTCGGCGACCACGTGCCGTACGTCCGCCGGCCGGGCGCCGCCGACGATCACCGGCTCCGGCCCGCCCATCGCCGCCGCCAGCTGCCGGGCCAGCTCACCGACCGGGTGTGGTTCACCCGAGCAGACGTTCACCGGGACCATGCCGGCCGGCTGGTCGGCGACCATGGCCAGCAGGTTCGCCCAGGCGACGTCGGTGACGTGGACGAAGTCCCGCTGCTGCCGGCCGTCCTCGAGCACCTGCGGTGCCCGCCCGGCGGCCAACGCCGACCGGAACAGCGACGCCACTCCCGCGTACGGGGTGTCGCGCGGCATCCGGGGGCCGTAGACGTTGTGGTAGCGCAGCGCCCAGCCACCGCCGCCGGTCTGCCGCGCCCACGCCGCCGCCAGATGCTCCTGGGCGAGCTTGCTCGCCGCGTAGGTGCTGCGCGGCTCCAGCGGCGCGTCCTCCGGCACCCGCGTCCAGCGCAGTTCACCGGCGCACCGGGGGCATCGCGGGTCGTACCTGCCGGCGGCCAGATCGTCGGGGCGGCGCGGTGCCGGCCGGACGACGCCGTGCCCGGCGCAGGTGTAGCGGCCCTCGCCGTACACCACCATCGAGCTGGCCAGCACCAGTCGGGTCACGCCGGCCCGGTGCATCGCGGCCAGCAGCACCGCGGTGCCGTAGTCGTTGTGGCCGGCGTAGGCCGGCGCGTCCGACGGGTCGAGGCCGTGGCCGACCATCGCCGCCTGGTGACAGACCACGTCGACGCCGGGCAGCAGCCGGTCCAACAGTTCGCCGTCGCGGACGTCGCCGCGTACCAGGTCGTGCCGGCGGACCCAGTCGGGTGGCTCGTCGCCGTGCGCCTGCGGCAGCAGCGCGTCCAGTGCGACCACCTCGTGTCCCTCGTCGACCAGCAGGTCGGCGACGTGCGATCCGATGAACCCGGCCGCGCCGGTGAGCAGTATCCGCATCCGCTCACGGTATGGCCGGTCGGCGGGTCGCCGACCCGGTTCCGGCCAGCCGTCAGAATTCCGTAATCGTCGAACCGTGCCCTGACCGGGTCGTCGCGAACTAGCGTCCCGGTACATGGCCGCCACCACCGATCCGGCTCCGGACCCCGGCTCCGGCCCCGCCGGTCCTACCCCCGCCGGCCCGTTCGACGTTGCCCGCCGCTGGCGCAGCCCGCTGCGCGGCCCCTGGCTGACCTCGGTCCTCGGCCTCGTCCTGCTGATCGGCCTGCCGGTGGTGATGTTCACCGGGCTGCTCGACTACATCGCCTACGGGCCGCAGTTCGGGCAGGCGTTCCCGCGCGACGTCGGCTGGCTGCGGCTGCCGTACTTCGACTGGCCGACCCGCCCGTCCTGGCTGTTCCGGGTCAGCCAGGGCCTGCACGTCGCGTTGGGGATCGCGTTGATCCCGGTGATCCTGGCCAAACTGTGGTCGGTGATCCCGAAACTGTTCGCCTGGCCGCCGGTGCGGTCGGTGGCGCAGGCGCTGGAGCGGATCTCCCTGCTGCTGCTGGTCGGCGGGATCCTGTTCCAGACCGTCACCGGTGTGCTCAACGTGCAGTACGCGTACCTGTTCGGGTTCGACTTCTACATCGCGCACTACTTCGGGGCGTGGGTGTTCACCGCGGCGCTCGTCGTCCACGTCGTACTCAAGCTGCCCCGGATGGTCACCGCGCTGCGGTCCCGGTCGCTGCGCGCCGAACTGCGCACCTCGCGGGCCGACACCCGGCCCGAGCCGCCCGACCCGGACGGCCTGGTCGCTGCGCGCCCCGCCCCGGCGACGATCAGCCGCCGGGGAGCGCTCGCCCTGGTCGGCGGTGGGTCGCTGCTGCTGGCGGTGCTCACCGCCGGGCAGAGCATGGACGGTCCGTGGCGGCGGCTGGCCCTGCTGCTGCCCCGTGGTCGGCCGTCCGGTGACGGGCCGAACGGCTTTCCGGTCAACCGTACCGCCGCAGCGGCCGGGATCCGGCCGGCTGACACCGGCGACGGCTGGCGGCTGGAGTTGCGCGGTGCCGACGGCCGGGTGGTGAGCCTGAGCCGGGAACAGCTGCTCGGCATGCCGTCGCACACCGCGCGGCTACCGATCGCCTGCGTGGAGGGCTGGTCGACGCTGCAGACCTGGACCGGGGTACGGCTACGCGACCTCGCCGCCGAGGCCGGGGTGCCCGAGCCGGCGTCGGCCCGGGTTACCTCGATCCAGCGCGGTGGCCTGTTCAACAAGGCGACCCTGCAGGCCAACCAGGTGCTGGACCCGGACTCGCTGCTGGCGTTGCGGGTCAACGGGGTCGACCTCTCCCTCGACCACGGCTTCCCGGCCCGGATCATCGTGCCGGCCCTGCCCGGCGTGCACTGCACCAAATGGGTGGCGACCATCGAGTTCAGCCGGGACGGTGACGGTGATGGGTGACCGGAGCACGCAGCTGGTGACCGCCCGGTTCCGGGCCGGCTACGGGGCGCCGCTGTGGCACCTGCTGTTGCTGGTGGGGTGTTTCGCGGTCGCCGGCTGGGTGGTGCTGAGGCTCGCCGGCGAGGCGACCGCCGTACGGATGCTGATCTGGTTCGTCGCTGCGGTGATCGTCCACGACCTGGTCATGTTCCCGGTCTACGCGGCCGCCGACCGGGCGCTGCTCACCGGGACCCAGGCGGATGTCGGGAACGGTAGCCGTCCGGCGCGGCTGTCCGTGGTGAACCACGTCCGGGTGCCGGCGCTCGGCGCGGCGCTGCTGTTCGTCGTCTACCTGCCGGGCATCCTGCGGCTCGGCGGTGACACGTTCACCGCCGCGACCGGCCTGACCCAGCAGCCGTACCTGACCCGTTGGCTGCTGATCAGCGCGGCGATGTCCGCCGTCAGCGGGCTGTGGCTCGCCGTCCGCCGGCACCGCGTCCGGTCGCGGGACCGCCGATGATCCACAGCGTCGGGTCGAGGTACCCCGACCGGGATCAGCCGAGGCCGTGCTCGGCCGGGCTGGTGTTGAGGAGCCAGGCGAGCGGCATGCTTGCCTGTACGGCGTAGTGGTCGCCGTCCAGCCGGTGCACGGTCACGGTCTGAGCCGTGTCCTGGTCAACCACCCAGTACTGGGGGATGCCGGCTGCCGCGTACTCATTGCGTTTGGTCACCGTGTCGGTGCCTTCGGAGCCCGGTGAGACGATCTCGGCGACGAGGAGTACGTCGGCGACCGGCAGCCAGACCGCATCGGCCTGAGGTTTGCTCCAGACGACAAGGTCGGGGATGCGCCCGCCGATGCCGGCGCGGCCGGGGATGCGTAGTCCCACCGCCTGTGCGATCTGATCGGTGGGGACACCGGCTGCGGCGAGCCACACCATCAGCCGGGTCGCGATGATCGCGTGGGCGTACCCCGGGGGCGGCATGATCGAGAGGACTCCCTCGGGGCTGATCTCGTACCGGTGGTGTTCGTCGGCAGCCATCATCGCGGTGAGGTCGTCGAGACTTACGATCGGGGGCATGTGCCTGCCGACAGCCTCTGAACTCATGCTCGCATCCTAACGGGCTGCCTCGCGGTGGACATGTGAACACCAGGCGGGACCGGCGCCGCGCCGAGCGGTACGGCGGCCCGCCGGTCCGCCGTACCGCCATGGGTCAGGCCTTGGCCTGCATGCTGGACCGGGCGGGATTGGCCTGCTTGGCCGCCTTCGGGTCCTTCTCATCCTGCTTGGCCCGCACTCCGGCGGCCACCCGGTCGCCGATGTTCTTGTCGACGTTGCGCCAGTACTCGAAGGCGCGTTGCAGCACCGGCTCGCTCACCCCGTTGAGCAGATGGCCGACGATGTTGTCGACCAGGCGGTCGCGAGCCGCGTCGTCGAGCACCTGGCGGACCATGGTGCCGGCCTGACCCCAGTCGTCGTCCTCGGCGTGCGACGAGTACGCCGCCCGGACCATCTCGCCGTCGGCGTACCAGGTGCCGCCGTCGTCGGTGAGATTCGGCTGCGCCTGCGGTCCGCCGTACGAGTTCGGCGCGTACACCGGGTCGGTGACGTTGCGCACGCGCATGGCGCCGTCCTTGGAGTAGCTGTGCACCGGCGCATTCGGCGAGTTGACCGGGATCTGCCGATAGTTGACGCCGAGCCGGGCGCGATGCGCGTCGGCGTAGCTGAACCCGCGGGCCAGCAGCATCTTGTCCGGGGACAGCCCGGTGCCGGGCACCACGTTGTTCGGCTCGAAGGCCGCCTGCTCCATCTCGGTGTGGTAGTCCGTGACGTTGCGGTTCAGGGTCAGCCGGCCGACCTCGTGCAGCGGGTAGTCGCCGTGCGGCCACACCTTGGTCAGGTCGAACGGGTTGAACCGGTACGTCCGGGCCTGCTCGAACGGCATCACCTGCACGTACAGCGTCCAGGACGGGAACTGCCCGGCGGCGATGTGCTCGAACAGGTCCCGCTGGTGGTAGTCGGTGTCGGCCGACGCCATCTGGTCCGCCTCGTCCTGGGTGAAGAACTCGATGCCCTGGTCGGTCTTGAAGTGGTACTTGATCCAGAACTTCTCGCCCCGCCCGTTGATCCACATGTACGTGTGGCTGCCGTACCCGTTCATGTGCCGCCAGGTACGCGGAATGCCCCGGTCGCCCATCAGCCAGGTGACCTGGTGCGCGGATTCCGGCGACAGCGTCCAGAAGTCCCACTGCATGTCGTGGTCGCGCAGATTGTTGTCGGCCCGGCGCTTCTGCGACCGGATGAAATGCTGGAACTTCATCGGGTCCTTGATGAAGAAGACCGGCGTGTTGTTTCCGACGATGTCCAGGTTGCCGTCGCTGGTGTACAGCTTGACGGCGAAGCCGCGTGGGTCGCGCCAGGTGTCCGGGCTGCCCCGTTCCCCGGCGACGGTGGAGAACCGGACGATCGCCTCGGTCTCGGTGCCGGGCTGGAACACCGCTGCCCGGGTGTACGCGCTGACGTCGCTGGTCACCTGGAACGCGCCGAACGCGCCGCCACCCTTGGCGTGCGGCTGCCGCTCCGGGATCCGCTCCCGGTTGAAGTTCGCCATCTGCTCGATCAGGTAGTGGTCCTGCAGCAGCAGCGGGCCGTTCGGGCCGACGGTGAGCGAGTGTTCGTCGCTGGCGACCGGTACGCCGGCGTCGGTGGTGGTCGGTGGGGATTGTCGCTGGTCGGTCACAGGTTCTCCTCGGATCGGCGGCAGGTCCCTGCGCTACTGGCACCCATACCCAGCCAACGACGATCTCAGCCCTGCGTGCGCGGTCGCCGGGTCCGACACTGGATCCCCGATCAGGCGACGCGGGTGGCCGTGCCGGCCGGTGTGGCCGGCACCCGGTCGGGGTGCAGCACGGCGGCGATGGTTTCGACCCCGTCGATCAGCCGCGGTCCGGGCCGGACGACGAGGGAGTCCCCGTCGAGCGCCCACACCGGTACGCCCGGCATCCGGTCCGCCACCACCCGGGCCTGCTGAGCGGCCCCGTCGAGATGGAAACCACACGGTGCCACCAGCACGACTTCCGGGTCGGCGGCGGCGAAGGCGTCCCAGCTGGTCTGCGTGGAGCGGGCACCGGGACGGGCGGCGACCGGGCTACCGCCGGCGGCCGACACCAGGTCGGGCACCCAGTGGCCGGCGGTGAACGGCGGGTCGACCCACTCCACCACAGCCACCCGGGGTGCGGCGGTACCGGCGACCGCGGCGGCCACCGCCGCGAGTCGGCGGCGCAGGCCGGCGACGAGCCGGCCGGCCCGATCCGGTACGCCGGTACGTTCGCCCACCGCCACGATGGTGTCGAGCACCTCGTCGAGGGTGTACGGGTCGAGCGACAGCACGTCGGCGCGGCAACCGAGATAGTCGAGGGCGTCGGACACCTGGCCGGACGGCAGCGCGCACACCCGGCACAGGTCCTGGGCCAGGATCAGATCCGGTGCCAGGTCGGCCAGCGCGTCGGCGTGCAGCGTGTACAGGTCGTCCCCGGCAGCCATCCGGCCCTTGACGTAGCTGTCGATCTCCGCCGGGGTCATGCCACGGGTGTCCCGACCGCCGACCACGATGGCTTTGTCCCGCCGGGCGGTCGGCGGCTCGTCGCACTCGAAGGTCACCCCGACGAGATCGTCGTCCAGCCCGAGCGCATAGACGATCTCCGTCGCAGACGGCAGCAACGACACCAGGCGCATCAGATCATTGTCCGCCGGCTTGAGCGCCCAGAGCCACTGCGCCCGGGGATCGACCCAGCCTGGGAATCCGACGCCCGGTACCTCAGACGCCGGTGTGCCGGACCGCGGGGCGGTCCGGCACACCGATGGGGGGGAGGGAGGGTCAGATCATCCAGCGGTTGCGCTGTACGAAGGGCAGCTTCGCCCAGCGCCGGCCGAGACCCCAGGTGTGGCCGGCGTACGCGGCGGCGAGGACGACCAGGACGACCGCGTAGACGATGTGGTAGTCGATCAGCGGGTTGGTCGCGTGGGCGGGTTCGCCGCTGGCGGTGACGCGGTCGAGCGGGAACTCGGCGAGCCACATGAACACCATTATGAGGGCACCGGAAGCGGCGGCGACGCGCAGCCCGATGCCGGCGATCAGGGCGATGCCGATGGCGCCGAGACCGGTCATGAACAGGGTGTCGGCCCACCAGGTGCCGGCGATCGAGTGGAAGAACGACTGCAGCGGGCCGACCTCGACCGAGGAGAGGAAGCCCTTGGTCGGCGAGCCGCCGTTGATCCAGGCCCGCTCGGCCGGGGTGGCGAAGCCGAAGCCGAAGGTCTTGTCGAGGAACGCCCAGAGGAAGACGAACCCGGTGGAGATCCGCAGCACGGCCATGGCCCGGGCGGCGGTGGTGGTCAGCATCGCGCCGGGAAGTTCGGCGCGCTCGAGGGGCCGTTCGATCGACCGGCGGCTGGTGTGCTGGGTGGTGGTCATCGTCGCCTCCGCGACTCGTATCTCGCTGTGACGAGATCAGCTTCCCGCGTTGGCGGTTCCTGGCGCCTGAGGCGGAACACCCGTGGTGGTCGGGACCAAGGTCCCGACCACCACAGGACGTCCGTCGGCGCCGTCGGCGCTCCGTTCGGCGTGGTCAGAGTCCGGCTGCGGCGTCGTAACGGCGACGCAGATCGACCATCTCCGCTTCGGCAAGGGCCTCCTTCATCGCCAGCTCCGCGTACTTGGCCGGAAACATCTGCCGCAGCCGGTCGACGAACATGATCTCAGCGGTGGCCTCGACCACCTGGATCCCCGGTGGCTCGGTGGACAGGTCCATGATCACCGGACCGGCGAGCTTCGGAGCGACGTCCCAGGGGCGGTCGGGTCCGGCGACCCCGCACAGGTGGAAGCCGTAGACGGTCCGTACGTCGGCGAGCTTGTCGACGTCGGCCGGCTCGTGGCCGTAGACGTGGACCCCGCAGATCACCGCCGGTGCCGGCTCGTCCCCGTTGGCCGCCTGCACGATGTGTCCGGCGTGGTTGTGCTGCTCCGGGTCCGCCTGTTCAAGCGTAACGCGCATCCGGGTCATGATTTGTCCGCGCAGATCCGCCGGTGTCAGGTCGGGGTCGGCCGAGTCGACCAGTACGACCACGCTGACCGACGTCGCGAGCAGGATCACCGCCACCCAGGCAAAGCGGTTTCGGTACCAGCTGGCAAATCTTTCCCGGGAAACCATGGCTACTTCTCACCTCGTCGCCGAATTCGATGCCTTGGCAGACCAGAGTGGATGTTGCTGACGGGCAGCCCGTCGGGCGGTGCGGCGCGGGTGTCTGCCAGGTGCCGCGCTGTCGACGCTGCGATGCTCCCGGCTGGCCGTTCTCAGCGCGGTTGCCCCCACGCTGCGGCGATGTGAGTCATTTCAGCACGAGCAGACTGATTCAGCAACATCGATGCTGGTGTGGATGTAGGGGATACCCAAGAGGTGCGTGGTGTTCGAGGAGTATCCACGTGATACTCCGTGCACGAGGGCGGCGAACCGGGTGCGGACCGGGTTCTGGGGTTGGAGGTCGTCCGAGGCCGCATCACCGAAGGAGGCTCATCGTGAGATTGACCCGCTCAGTCAAGATGGCGCTCGCCGTGGCAACCGGCTTGGCGCTGACCTTGGCGATAAGTCCATCGACCGCGTCGGCGGCCGTCGGCACGGGAGCGGCGGCACCTGCCGCCGGAACCTCGCAGGCGACCTGGCATCTGTCCGACTATGAGCAGCGTGTATGCCTTCCGGCTGGCCAATCCAACTTCACGTACTTCATCGCATTCGTCGCTGGCTCGTGGTCATCGCCCCTGCACGTCGACATGCACGGTCTACCCGAGGGTACGGACTGGGGCCTGCCACATCCGATCGCGCCGGGGTCCAACGGTGACCGGTACGTCGGCATGGCCTGGGTCGCGATGACCCTGCCGCCGCTGGACTTCGGGGAGTACCGGGCCGAGATGACGCTGACGGATGGCGTGGTGACCCAGAGCATGCCGGTACTGATCACAATCCAGGAGCAGTGGGGCTGTTCCCCCTGGTAACCCGCTGAGGATTGCCCGCGACCTAGGGGTGTTTCGATCCAGGTGCCAGTGAGGACCTCGCCGTGGGTGTGGCCGGCTCGCCGCCGACGCGCCCGCGACGAGGTCCTCACTGGTTCCGCGAGCGTTTTACCCGGCTGAGCAGGCGGGGGTCATGCCGGTGCCGGTGCCGGTGCCCTGGAAGCCGAACTCGGTCGACTGGCCGGCACCGATGTTGCCGTTGTAGCTGACGTTACTGAACTGAACGGTGCCGCTGTTGCCGCTCCGGCTGGCGTTCCAGGCGTTGGTCACGCTGGCGCCCGACGGCAAGGCCATAGTGACCGACCAACCGTTGACCGGCGAGGAGCCGGCGGTCACTCGTACGGTGGCGACGAAGCCGCCCGGCCACTGGTTGATCGACACCGTCGCCGTGCAGCCGCCAGCCGGCGGCGGTGTGGTCGGCGGCGGTGGGGTGGTCGGCGGAGCGGTAGTTGGTGGAGCGGTGGTCGGCGGTGGGGTCGTGGGTGGTGGGGTCGTGGGTGGAGCGGTGGTCGGGGGCGGGGTGGTCGGGCCGTCGGCGAGGGTCGGCGTCGTCCAGTCCCGCCACTGGGCCAGGTTTCCTGACTTGTTGCTGGCGATCCGGAAGGTGCCGGCCGCACTGCCGGTGTTCAGCAGGTACTTCTGGATGTGCTGCTGCAGCGGGGCGCGCCACTCCGACCGACTGGCGCAGTGGGTGCCGTCGGAGACCGCGGACCAGTAGGTGATGTTCTCGTACGCCCCGAGCGCCCGGTAGACCTCGGCGCCACCGAGCGCGGCGACGCTGCCGGACTGGGCCGCCAGCCAGTCGATGTGCGGGTTCTCCATGATGAACAGGCCACGTGGGGCGACCATGCCAACCATCTGGTGGGTGTCCACCGGCAGGCCGGCCGGGTTGCCGGTGTACGAGCCGAACGCGTCGCCGAGCCATGGCTGCTCGCCGTACGCGCTGCTCAGCGGTTGTGCCCCGCCTTCCTGGGCGATCGCGCGGAAGGCCGGTGCGCCACCGCTGCCCGACTCGATCGGCATGGTCAGCGCCACCCGCTGGTCGAAGACGCCGGCCACGAAGGCCCCCTTGCCGAACCGGGAGCAGCCGGTGACGCCGATGTCGGTCCGCAGGATGTTGCCGCCGAACTGCTCGATGACATCGATGATCCGGCTGACGCCCCACGCCCAGGCCATCAGCAGCCCGGTGCTGCTGGACGAGCCGTAGATGCTGTAGAAGGCACCCTGCTTGTTGCTGCGTCCGGTGCCTTCCTGGCCGACGGAGAACGGGTCGAAGCTGATCACGGCGGCACCGGCGGACCGGATGGTGGCGGTGTCCGCGCCGAAACCGCCGTAGACGATGACGGCCGGGTGGGGTCCGGCGCCGCTGGGCAGTTCGACGCTGGCCGAGAAGCTGGAGCTGCGGCCGTTGTGCGAGACGTTCACCGTGATGTTGGAACTGGTCACGGTGCCGGTGACGGTGGCCGGCTTCGCTGGCTTGTCACCGTAGACGTACCGTTCGGCCTGTTCCCGGATCTCGGCCCGCCGGCATACCCACTCGGCCTTGGTGGTGATCCGCGAACCGTCGATTTTCCGGAACGGATCTGGAAGTCGGGAGCTGGGGCTGAAGGAACCTGGATTGGGTACGGGGCAGTCGGCGCCCTCATCCTCGACATCCGAGGCGAAGGCGAGGGCGCCGACGGCGGCGTCGGCGGCGCGGGTTCCCGCCAGTACTGTCATGGCTCCAGCGACCGCGAGGGCTGCTGTGGACAGCATGACGACCGCCGAACGGATCTTCGAGTGGCCCGAGCTGAGGATCACCAGGGCTCTCCCTTCCGGCTAGGTGATGGTTGCGACATCGATCGAAGATCGCGGATGCCACAGCGATAAGTTTCGAACGATACAACGAAACATGTCAATGGGTGGCGGGGGTGCTGGCCGGTCGGACCACAGGAAGCAGGGCGCCTCCCAGGCGGACCAACAGCGTCCTGCCTGGGAGGCGCCCCTTGGCCGCCGCTCCGTCCCCACGGCCGGCGGCTGACCTGACCTATCGGACGTTGATCACCATCCGCCGGAAGGAGTACAGGTTGGGCGATCCGTTGTCACGTACCTGCAGGATGATGTGGATGCTCTGCCCGCCTGCATTCGACGGGATCTGCACCGTGGCCGAGGTACCAGAGCTGTTGCTGATCGACACGCTGCCGTTGTACGAGCTGGGCTCGTCGTAGTACGACCACGTGTACGCCAGCGAGTTGCCGTCCGGGTCGCTGGAGCCGGCTGCGCTGAGGTTCACACTGGAGCCAGCGGAGGCGGACATCTCCAGGACATCCTTGGTGGTGTCACCGTTGAGCACGGCGATCGGATGGTGGTTGGCGCCGGAGTAGCTGCTGGTGATGCTCCAGTCCATCCGGGCCGCGAAGTCGTTGTGAATGGCGGTGCTCCACCGGTTGATCGAGCTGCCACCCTCCGGCGCGTCGGTGTACATGTAGTAGGGGTCGAACGACGGCTCGTGGTCGAGCCGACCGCTGCAGGACATACCACGTACAGCGGACCTTTCGGCCGGGCCGAACCGACCGCCAAAGCCGCCCCAGTCCACGTGGTCCGGATCGGTCAGCCCGTTCGCGATCTGGTGCAGGAACGCCGGGGTGTCACCCTCGGTCGCCCACTGCTTGTCCGGGTACTGCGCCCCCAGGGGGCCGTGGTTCTGGACGTTGGAGTCCAACCAACTGTCCGACGGCTGCCAGCTGTACACCAGGTTCTTTGCACGGATGTAGACGAGGTTCGGGTAGTTCTTCGTCAACCACGCGCCAGCATCGTCCTGACCGAGGATGTCGTACACCCGGAGCTTGCTGATGAACCGGTTGACCTCTGCCTGGCTGCGAGTGTTCTGTACCTTCCAGACCGCTTGCGCCAAAGTGTTGCCGCCACCCCAGAAGTTCACCCAAACCGGTCGGGGATCGTCCCGGTCCACCGCAGCGATGATCAGCTCCGAGCCGGGGGTGTCCCTACCCGAACCGACCGCGTCCATGCCGTAGCCGGTCTGACCCAGCTTCGAGATGGACTGCAGGTACGACAGGCTCGGGTATCCGTCGGCGTGCCGTTGCAGGTTGGACAGTACCTGACCGTACGCGTTCAGCCGGGGATTGAGCAGGTTGCTCATGTTGGAGGAGCTTTGCGTCGGCCGCCAGCAACTGGTGCTGCCGATGATGCCTTCCAGGTCCACCTCGTTGGCCATCACCAGCATGCGAACGAGCGACTGCAGGTCGTCCGGGTCAGCCCCCAGGTCGGTCGTGTTGATGATCCGCGGCTTCGAGGACGCGGCTCGTACCGATACCGACTTGGCGAGGGAGTTGGTGCGGCCGTCGTTGTCGGTGACGGTGACGGTGACGGTGTAGGTGCCCGCAGCGGAGTACTGGTGGGTGGTGACTGCGCCGGTCTTGACGGTGCCGTTGCCGTAGTCGGTGCGGAAGGCGGTGATGGTGCCGTCGAGGTCATAGGATGCGGTGGCGTCGACGGTGATGGTGTCGCCGGGTTTGGGGTTGGTCGGGGTGATGGTGAAGGCGGCCACTGGGTCGCCGGGGTTGCTGGCGCGGGCGACTTTGATGGCGTTGACCTTTGCGTTCTCGACGTTGGATACGAATTGGATGTTGATGGTGCCGTCGCCGACTGCCACGGAGCTCTGGGTGGTATAGGCGGTGTCCGCGCCGACTCGGGCGAAGATGTCGAGGTCGCTGACCTGTTCGGCGTCCTCCATGAGGACGTCGAAGCTCCGGAGGCCGGCCGCGGTGTGGTAGACCTCGGCGAAGTAGAGGGTGACGGTGTAGTAGCCGTTCGGCACTGCGGCTGAGTAGCTGAAGTTGCCGTAGCGTTCGCTCTGAAAGAGAGCGTCGTCGGTAGTGCCGTTGATGGAGTCGCTGACGGTGTAGGTGGAGCCGCCGGAGAAGCCGGTGTCGGCGGCGAAGGCGGTGCCGTCCGAGCTGGTGAAGACGCTGCCGCCAGCGTTGATGGCGAAGACCGTCTGAGTGGGTGGTGCTGTGGTTGGTGGTGCTGTGGTTGGTGGTGCTGTGGTTGGTGGTGCTGTGGTTGGTGGTGCTGTGGTTG